>CAZFVG010000001.1:0-31892 GCA_964522135.1 uncultured Methanosarcinales archaeon
GAAGAGATGGCGGTGGAGCTATATTCATTGTCATAGGCCTTGTTCTTGCGATACTTGCGCCGATAGTTGCAGAATTGATAAAGCTTGCAATCTCAAGAAAAAGAGAGTACGCAGCTGACGCGACAGGAGCGATTCTTGGAAGAAATCCGAGTGCGCTGGCAGACGCTCTTAAAAAAATAAAAAAGGATGATTTAGCGACAAAATATTCCAGCAAGGCGACGGCGCACATGTATTTTAGCAATCCTATGAAAAAAGGTTTCTGGAGCAACATGTTCAGCACTCATCCACCAATCGATGAACGTATACGAAGATTGGAATCTATGTAAGCTGGGCAATAATTCTGACACGAGATTCTCAACATGCACAGGACACGCCACAAAAACATATATAAATAATCGTCTCTTCTCAACTATATGCTTACGCTCAGCCAGACATTATCATACTATAAGAGAAAAGACGTCCAGAAACTCATTCTTGAACATGCGAAAGGAAAAGAGATAGGTGTAAGATTTAATGAAAGTTTTGGGAAAAGACCAGATATATTGCAGTATGAAAACGATATAATGGAGTCGGCAAAAAGTGGCGCCACAAGTTTTCATTGCTCTGAAGAATCGTGGTCTAATCCGCTGAGGCTCAATCCCGGTCTTCGAAAAAATGAACTTGATGATTTACGGTCTGGGTGGGATCTCATTCTAGATATTGATTGTCCTTATTGGTCGATTTCAAAGCTCGCGGCGTATGTATTTATCAAATCATTAAAGGAACATGGAATAGAGAGTGTGACTGTGAAATTTTCAGGAAGCAAGGGATTCCATATCGCCGTCCCATATGAGGCCTTTCCGAGAAGCATTGTAAAATTAGATGAGAAAGACGGAAAGACAAAGCAGATCGATATAAAGAATTGGTTTCCGGATGGGCCGCGTAAGGTTGCGCAATACCTCCTGCATTACGCAACTACTAATCTTATAGAGGTAAGCGATGATGCCAAAAAAATAAAGTTCGGCAAAGTAAGTCTCGATTTCGATAGGCTCTTGAAGGAGACTGGAAAGAAATATGAAGAGTTGCTCGTGACACGATGCATGACTTGTGAGAGGGAGCTCAATGAAGAAAAATTTCATAGGAAAACAGAATATCTCTGTCCTAATTGTGAAACAAGAATCGAGGACGAGGATAAAAGGTATGTCATCTGCCCGAAATGCAGGAAATTGATGAACAAGCTTGAATCGAAGAAGGTTACATGTGAGTGTGGTTCCACGAAATTCAAGAAGAAGATGGATCTAACGTCTATTATAAGCCTCGACACAGTTCTTATCAGCTCAAGACATATGTATAGAATGCCATATTCGCTTCACGAAAAAACAGGGCTTGTGTCGATGCCTTTCGATATAAAACATATACTGAAATTCGACAAAGAGGAAGCAGACCAGAAGAAGTTCAAGTTATACAAATTTCTTGATAGAGAAAATGTGAAGGAAGGCGAAGCGACAGAACTCTTTCAGAAGGCATTCGATCACGCGCCAGAAAGCCTCCAGAAGAATAAGAGAGGAGTCGTTGATAGAATAACAAAAGAACGCAAAGAGACAACCTCGTCGTTTGTAGCGAATCAAGAGGCCGTCCCGGAGGATTTTTTCCCCCCATGCATAAAAAAGATAAGCGCAGGTTTACAGGATGGAAAGAAACGGGCTCTCTTGGTTTTAATTAATTTTTTGAGCAGCTGCAATTGGGAACATGATAAAATAGAAGAATATATCATGAAATGGAATAGTCGTAATACTCCCGATCAATTGCGTGAGACATACATCAAAGGCCAATTAAGATATCATAAACAGCAGGCAGCAAATAATAAAGATAAGATGATGCCGCCAAACTGCGACAATAGAGGATATATGATAGATACGCAGTTCTGCAATCCGGACGGATTATGTAGAACTATAAAGAATCCTGTACAGTATGCAAAGAAGAGAGCGTGGCTTGCGAATCAGAACGTACCAAAAAAACGTGCGCGAAAAGAAGAAAGCATTAACCCAGATGCAAACTATGATAAATCTTATTGATCATTATTTCTCAATACTTTAACATGACCGACAGAATATTTATCAGGATGCTTGTGTTTATCGACCAGATACATTATGATGAAAGTTATTGTAGTAACTAAGAATAAAGGTATGATTACAGACTGATAATATGCGAATTGAATCCCATCAAATTCTCCTGAATTGCCATGATGGAGATAGTATATTTCTAACTCAAGGATGCCGTTGAAGAAGACGAAAACTATCAACCAAATAATCAAGGAGCCTAGCGCACTGGCGAGGCTTAAACGATTATACATTCTAAAAACAACGAAGCAGTAAGCTATAACAGGCAAATAGGGAACAAACAGTAACAATATTACAACGAGCGATGAAAAGTGAAAGAAGTTTACAAAAAAATTAGAGAAAAATCCCAAAGCGTAAAATAAGACAAACAGTATCACGGAAACAACAAAAAACTCATCAGAAAATAATCCGCCGACGTAAGTTTTTTCCTTCTGATTTTTCATGCAAATGGTCACCAAAAGAATATTAATAGAGACGACAGCTCAAAGGATGCCATCAAAAGGATTATAAAAATAAAAAATGAAAGAGAGCTTATCTCTTTCTCTTTCGGCCGCCGCGTGCCATTTTTGCTCTTGCGACATTACCCTTCTTATCTACGAAGTATAAGTAACCGCCCTGCTTCTTGACACCGACTTTTGCTACCTTCTTTGCGCCCTTCTTTGCCTTTCCGCCTCGGGCCATTGTTGCTGCAGAGATGTCTCCTTGCTTATCTACAAAGTATAACATTCCCTTTACTTTTTTTACGCCTACTTTTGCTACGACTTCAGCCATTTTTTCACCCCAACTCACTGCGTGAGTTAAAACATTATTTCTTAGAGGAACTTCTTTATAAAGTTTATGATTCTGAGACGAGTTTATAGTCGGAGAAATGCGTATTAATAGTCGAGCCGTCGAAACTAATTCTTTTGTTCCATAACCACAATATATATCATCGTAGCGATAAATGCCATAACGAATGCAAGTATCAGAGAGAATACCGATGCTATCCAGACAAGGAGAGCATAAAATAATATTGTCGCAAAACAAAGTACATAAATTGTCCTCGAAAAGAAGAACAATCCCATGCCGTCGCTTGCGCTATCCATTTTCGTCGGCATATCAATCTTCGGAATAGGCAATATAGAATATATTGCTATCAAAAGATTAAGAGATATTAAGAGGAAAACAATACTGCTTCTGCCTAATCCTGCGCTCAAAAACACTATCCCGAGTATCAATACTATAATTATGTGAGATAGAGGGCCCGCAAGAGAGACTCTTGCTATATCTTTTGAGTTCGTCCCATAACGGAATTTTCCAAGCCTAAGCTTCGGAAGATGCTCCATTGTCACGGCTCCGGGAAAGATGAAGGTAGAAAGTAATGGCACCATACCGAAAGTCAGAAATGACAAGAAGAGACATATCAGAACTCCGTTAAGCCAATATGTATAAGTCACCTTATATCCTAATTTAATCCCCACTATTTTCTGAAGCGCTACATGAAACCATAGTGATGCGAATACGCCGATTATGAAGATGACAAACATCCATAGCGTATCCTCAAGAACTATCGGTTTATACATGAATCCTTTTATGAAGGCAGTCATGATAAACGCAAACGCTATAGAAGTCCACAATAATTCTGTAAGTTCCTTTCTAGTAAAGGAAAAATTCTCTTTCAATGAATAAAAAAAACCGTACATGATACACTTTGAGCATAACATTATTTAAATTTTCTCATAATGGAGTATCAGAAAATATTCATAGCCCTAAAACACGCAGCAGGGCATCAAGAATCTGACGTGAACGCATCTCAGAAGGCGATCTAGCAAATGAAAAAGAATCATTATCTAAAGAGTATTTTTTTATGAGACCCGCATTCTGATACATCTTTCCAAGAGCAAGAATGGGATTGTACAATAATACTCTGAAATCAAACGTCATGACTGCACGACTTTTTTTTGCCAAGGCAGCATGGACTTGGTTAAGCGGAGTGTTCCTGTAATGAAAATTATCTTTCAAATCATTTTCGAGAGAGACTATGAAATCTGCTTTTATCTCAAAAAATTGTCTTTCTGCAGGAGCGATTACATAATCGAATTTTTTCTTTGCGATGCCCATCTGAGAGATATTTTTCAGGAGAAAAGCTGTCTTCACAGAAATCTTATCACTGGCTGGCTTTTTGTAATCCATGCTACCAGTTATGAATACTATCTCATCGTAATCAAGAGCTAGCGCCACATCTATAAATTCCTGTTCATTGCCGTTCGGAACGACCATATCGAAACTCATATTGTCGATTATGTAAAATAATTTAAAAATGTTTATAAAAACAGCCGAATAACACTAAGAATGGAAGAAAGAGTACAGAAAATTATCGCCAACTCCGGATATTGCAGTAGAAGAAAGGCAGAAGAGTATATAGCTGCAGGAAAGGTAATGGTGAATGGTAAGATAATAAAATTAGGAGACAAGGCTGATGCAGAAAAAGATGAGATATATGTAAACGACTACTTGGTCGAATCCAGCAGACCGATATATATCATGCTTAACAAGCCGAAACATTATGAAGTCACGATGAGTGAGGATGTAGAAAAGAACGTCCTAAGTCTTATACCGATACAAGAGAGAATATTCCCCGTCGGGAGATTAGACAAAAACACGACTGGTCTTCTCTTATTGACCAATGATGGAGATTTTGCAAATAAGATAACCCATCCTAGATATGAGAAGGAAAAGACTTACTTTGTGAAATTGGACAAGAAAATATATGATAAGGACATCAAAAAGATAGAAGAAGGGATACATTTACAAGACGGGAAGATAAAAGCTAAGGTGAAGATGTATCACAGAGACCAATTAGAGGTCACGATACATGAAGGAAAGAAATGGATACTCAAGAGATTATTCTTCAAATTAGGGTATTACGTCACCGAATTATCTCGTACAAAGATAGGTAATCTTCGTCTGAATGTTAAAATAGGCAAATGGCGATTCTTGAACAAGCGAGAAGTCGAAGATTTGATGAAATGAAAGAGTTAAAATTTCAACCGCACCTTGCTGAGATGATAAGAAATAGAGAAAAGTGGCTTACGTGGAGATTATTTGACGATAAGGATCTTTCTGAAGGGGACAAGGTTCAGTTTATTGATAAGAAAGATGAAAAAATATTTGCGGAGGCTATTCTGACAAAGGTTTGGATGAAACCGTTCGGAGAATTTGGAGATAAAGAATTCGATGGGCATGAGAAATTCTCAACAGAAGAGGAAAGATATGAAACGTATTCTAGATATTATGGACGAGATGTCGATAAGGACACTCCCGTCAAGATGGCGATATTTAAAATAGAAAAATATATTTGATTACAGATCCTCTACTCGTTTTATCTCTTGGACGGCCTCTTTCATGGCAATCTTCTCTGGTTCCCATGTCAATTTGCTCTGAACAGAATCTAGCATCGCCCAGAGATAGTTGTCGTGTTTTTTTGCATGAGCATAATTTTTTACAGGTATGTTCATTGAAGCTGTCACGAGATATAATTGGAATACGTGAGTATCCTGACCATCTTGAAATGCCTGCGTACTGTTCAGTTTCTTGACTATCTTAGACTTGCTTATGCCGACCTGGTCATCCATCAATCGTTGTACTGCGGCCTCTTCTGACTCTGATTCTTGTAGTAGCATCTTAGGAAATTCCCACCCATGCCAATTCTCGACTCTTCGCAATATAAGGAAGAATAATTCGCCGTTATTATCGTAAGTTATTACCTGGACACCTTTCATCTCCATAATATCACCTTTCTAGAAAGAATCCGTCAGCGGTTTTTTATATAGTTTGCGGATTTGAGACAGAAGAGAGATGTGCATGAGTTTTCCGATTTAGGACTGAAAATTTATCAAAAATTCGTCGCAAAAAAAAATACGGCCCAAATAAGTCGTTTTTTGCACTTATTTAGAGTCTAAAATATACTTCACTTTCGAGTAATGTTCCATATTCAAAGAGGGGGTTCTTTTCTCTATAGTGATACACCGAATTAGTATATTTTGCATTTTAAAGGCGTATAAACTGCGTTTTAATGAATTTAGACAACTCCATGAGAAACAAAGGTTGTCACTGTCACAGGGACAACAAACCCATATTTCCTTTGGAGCGTGAGGGGTTTAAGCACAAACCATCTCATTTATAAATAATGGACGATTTCCTTTATAAAGCAATTATCTGAAATTATATTTTAGGGGGTCATAAAAATGGCTAAAAAAACCAAAAAAATTACAAAATCTGAAGAGCCAAAGGGCGAAAAGTATTTAGAAATAGTAAATATAGTAGTGAGCTCATCTTTGGAGCATACAATACCATTAGAAAAAATGGCTGCAACTCTAAGCAATACAGAGTATAATCCAGAGCAGTTCCCAGGACTTGTAATAAGAATAAAGGAACCAAAGACGTCGGCATTGATATTCAGTTCAGGAAAAATCGTATGCACTGGTGCAAGAAGCTTGCAAAAGGTCGAAGAGTCTATCCAAAAAATAATCGAGAGCCTACAAAAAATCGGCATAAAGATAACGATAAAACCAAAAATAACTATCCAGAACATGGTCGCGGCAGGATCTATCGGCATGGCTTTGAACCTTAACAGCCTAGCAATGAAGCTTCCAAACACCGAGTATGAGCCGGAACAGTTCCCGGGACTTGTCTACAAATTGATTGAGGCAAAGGCCACATTCTTATTATTCAGCAACGGAAAAGTCGTATGCACAGGAACAAAATCAGAAGAGGCGGCAAGAGAAGCCCTTGACAAATTGATAGTTGTCTTAAAAAAGGTCCAATAAATAATTATTTTTATTTTTTATAACATTTTACAAAAGTTAAATTTGCAATAAACATTTTACAAGGTTGCTATGGTTGGGGGCCATCTATGTTTAGGCTTTCCGAGGATGTGCCATGGAGATTACAGAACAGATTGAAAAGTTTCATGAATTCTTTGACGTAGTTTATACAGAACAGTTGCATTCAGCTGTCGCTAAGGGAGAAAAATACCTTGTAGTAAGCTTTGCAGATCTAAGCAGATTCAATCTAGACCTCGCGCAAGATTTATTGGAAAACCCCGAGGACACTCTGCGCGCATCGGAGATAGCGATAGAGCAATTCGATTTTCCAGGTGTAAAAGAGTTTAGGATAAGATTCAAAAGTCTCCCAAAGAGCCAGGAAGTGATGATAAGAGACATTAGAAGCATACACCTTTCTAAATTCATCCAGATTACAGGAATCGTCAGGCAAAAGACTCCAGTTAGACCGCAGGTTACAAGCGCAAGGTTCGAGTGCCCGGCATGCGGCAACGTCATGACTGTCCTTCAACTCGATAGCAAATTCAGGGAACCAACAAAGTGCGGTTGTGGAAGAAAAGGAAAATTTAGGCTGCTGAGTAAAGAGATGATTGATGCACAAAAAATAGTTCTTGAAGAAGCAGCAGAGGATATCGATGGCTCGGAGCAACCAAAAAGGATAGACGTATTCCTTAAAGGAGATCTCGTCAGCCCAATGTCTGAGAAGAGAACGAATCCTGGAAGCAAGAATATTCTTGTCGGAGTTCTCAAAGAGATACCAATCCCCGCTAAAGAAGGCGGCACACTTACAAGATTCGACCTTATGATTGAAGCGAACTACACAGAATCTGTCGCTGAAGACTTTACAGAACTTTCTATCAATAGTGAAGAGATAAAGGAGATAAAAGAATTATCTGAGGATCCGAGGCTCAATAAAAAACTTATCAACAGTGTTGCACCATCGATATACGGTCACGAAAAAGTAAAAGAGGCGTTGATCTTACAATTATTCGGCGGCGTACGAAAAGTCAAGGATGACAAATCGATAAACAGAGGAGATATTCACATATTATTGATAGGAGATCCAGGTTCTGGAAAATCTCAGATGCTTAAGAGAATTAGCATTGTCGCGCCAAAATCTAGATATGTCTCTGGAAAAGGGGCAAGCGCCGCAGGACTCACAGCGACGGTCGTCAAAGATGAATTCTTGAGAGGATATGCGTTAGAAGCTGGTGCTCTCGTACTTACAAACAAAGGAATATGCTGCATAGATGAGTTAGATAAGATGAGCAAAGAGGACACTAGCGCAATGCACGAAGCCTTAGAACAGCAAACAATCTCCATAAATAAAGCCAACATTTCTGCGACATTACGCGCCGAGACCACAGTACTTGCGGCAGCAAACCCTAAGTTCGGAAGGTTCGACCCGTATGAACTCATTCCTAAACAGATAGATCTTCCATCAACATTAATCAATAGGTTTGACCTCATATTTCCTATACGAGATCTCCCAAACAAGGCAAAGGATGAGAAGACGGCAGAATTCATACTTCAACTTCATCAGAAAGCGTCTGGAGGAGAAGCAGACATACGGACTGAGTTCCTGAAAAAATATATCGCATACGCAAGACAGAACGTACATCCACAACTCTCAGACGAATCACTCGAAGAGATAAAAGATTATTATGTAAAGATGAGATCCACTGGTGATGAAGAAGGTGCGTATAAAGCAATTCCAATCTCCGCAAGACAGCTTGAAGCGCTTATAAGACTCAGCGAAGCTAGCGCCAGATCAAGATTAAGCAGCAAAGTCAACAAAGCAGACGCGAGAAGGGCTATCGAGCTCGTACATTTTTGTCTGACGCAAATAGGAGTCGATCCTGAGACTGGAAAAATAGATATAGATAGGATAACGACAGGAATAACCGCATCACAAAGAGGAAATATTTCCGTGATCAAAGATATCATCAGAGAACTTGAGTCACAGATAGGTAAGCAGATACCGGTAGATGACGTCCTGCTTAAGGCGAAAGAGAAAGGAATGGATCCGGAAAAGGCTGAAGAGATAGTTGATGTACTGAAAAAAGAAGGAGTCATCTTTGCTCCTAGATCAGGATTTATCAGCAGGATATGATTGATGCAATATAATTTATTGGCGTGTCAAAAATGGCAGAACAAGCAACAGACTTCAAAAGGCAAACGGCATACAAGTGTAACATCGCCGCTCTAAACAACAGTGCATTTGTCAAGAGAGAGGGATGGGAATCCAATTATGTAATGACAGAATACGGAGATTTCTCAAGAGTTAACCTGCTTGGCGTCGTTGTAGATAAAGACGAAAATAGTATAACTATAGATGACGGAACCGGACAAATAAGTGGGAGAATGTTCGAAAGGACAGAGCTTCTCCAAGGCACAACCATAGGAGATTCTGTAATAATCATAGGCAGGCCTAGGGAATACTCTGGAAATAAATATTTAACAATAGAGATAATCAAGAAAATAGATAGACGATGGCTTGGATACAGGAAAAAAGAGCTCTCTTTGATAAAGAAGATAAGAAATAATGATCAATTAAGGAAGATAGAGTCACCAATACAAGAGCCGCAAATCGTCCAGAGCGAGATCACAATAAACTCCAAAGAAAAGATGATGAAGATAATAAACGAACTTGACAAGGGCGACGGCGTCATGCTTGAAGACGTCCTTAAACTTTCTAATGTAAGCAACGGCGAGGAATTAGTGAGCGATATGCTTATGCTCGGTGAAGCTTACGAACCTAAGCCTGGAAGAATAAAACTTATGTAGTGGATAAAGGACATTAATTGTCTGACTGAAAAATTCTATTAGAGAACCATTACGCGAGACCGCAAGAGAATGCTCTTATGCATGAACCATACACAGACGTATCTATTCCTAAAGATGGAGTTATGAATACTTCTACAAGAGCCGCTATGAATAATATCGCTATTGAAAGCATCAACAAATCGGCGCTATCGAGCAATATATGCTCGAACTTTCTGCTAGCAAAATCATGATTTATCACTGCGATGCTTATTATCCCGCCAGCAAGGGCTGCGACAAAATATGCCAATATCTCGGGTATTCCATGAACGGCATATCTTAATAGGCCGACACTTACCGCGCAAAATGTGCCTCCAGCGTTGGCTCCACAGCTATTGAGTATTAAATTCTGCACACTCGTTTTTATGAAGGAACCTATGGCCGCCCCGACTATAGAGGCATTCCATATCAGTATGAATATCGCTCCTGCGCCGTACAAGAAAGAGAACAATATACAAAATAAGAGTACTTTAAGATTGTTAAAGAATATTTTTGTAAAAGCCTGTCCGGGATCCATTAAATTTCCTGTGGAGAGTGTTGTCCCGGTGTTTATTGAATTTATTGTAGATATCTGTGATTGAAACAGTATGCCTGTGGTAGTTGCTGAGAGCACGGAATACCAGAACGTGAAACAGAGTGTCGCTCCGATGAATAGATACATGAAAGATTTCAATGCCTTCGAGTGCTCTTTCAATAGGATGCGCTCTTCCATATCCGTCAAGTCCTTTTGCTCTTCCATCTTCATTATCCGATATATGGTGGGAGTTGCTGCGAGAGTTGCAAGAAATATCATGAATACGCTGCTGTATGTCTCGAATATGAAATAGCTTAGAAACATCGCAAGGGATGTATATAAGAAACCCAGAAATATCATCAGTAACGGTTTTTGTTCAGCTTTCTCCGGGCTAAGAATATTCTCTAATACCATGGACACCTCTCTTGTTTAAATGTCGAAAACATATTTATAAACTTTGTTGTGACTTGAGCGAGAAATAACGAAGGACCATATCTGGGACGTTGGAAAAGATTCTGAATTATACGAAGACAATAAGATAAAATTGAATAAAATTTATAAGGATGCTAAAAATTCTTATGCAATGGATTACGAACAGATGCTTGAGCGTGGAAAGAGCCTTTTACCTGAGACATCTGTAGCGACAGAGAGGTTCACGGTCCCGAATGTTGCAGGACATCTTGAAGGTAATAAGACAGTGATAAGCAATTTCTTTCAAATAGCAAATATCCTCAGAAGAACTCCGGAACATCTCCTGAAATATATAAACAGAGAACTTGCAGCGAAAGGAGAATTCAAAAGACAACTTCTGGTGTTCAATACAAAACTTCCATCACAAAAGATCAACGAGAAGATACAGCAGTATGTCGATGGCTTCGTAATATGCAAAGAATGCGGCAAACCAGACACTAAGCTTGTGAAAGAAGGAGTAATTACATTCATAAGATGTCAAGCGTGCGGCGCTAAGCACTCGGTAAATTCTAAGATATAGAAAGATGTAAAATGGACAAATGCAGAATCTGCAAGATAATTAAGGAGAGAAGTTCTGAAATTCTTTTAGAAAATGAAAAATTTATCGCTATCTCCGATGCTCGCCCGGTTACAAAGGGGCACACTATCGTGACTCCAAAAAAACACGTAGTTTCTTTCTTTGATCAAACAGATGAAGATGAGAAAGAGTTATACCAATTTCTTAAAGAGCTAAAAATAGTTATTGACAAAAAGAATTCGCCTGACGGATATAATATAGGTATAAATGATGGAAGAGCTGCCGGCAGAAGTATAGATCATCTGCACGTCCACGTTATTCCGCGATATTCAGGAGATATTACAGAACCGAAAGGAGGAGTCAGAAACCTACTCGGCAAAAACGCTCCTTACGAAAGTTAAGGAATTTATTGAAGTTTTTTCCATGATTTTCTTGCCAAAACGAGTTTGTCGAATTTGATGTCTATATTTTTAAGCTTAGATAATACATAAGTATCAAAATCTTCCAACTTTTTACCTAAAGATATGTGGGGATTGAAATTACTCAAAATATGTTCATACCTTTTAGCAAAGTGAGATTTATCTTGAGAAGCATATCTTCCATTATGCAATATGACATAAGGCAACATAGAATTAACGACGCCGATGTGTAAATCAAGAAGCTTCGTAGAATGTTTTAATAAAAGTATATAATGAGATCCGAAAGATGTAGTTTCTGTAACATTTGAGAATATGGGGAGATTTGTACTACTTATTTTATCAAAGTTTTTCCATGAAGAGATTATCTGTTCTTCTAAATCGGAATCGGAATAAAACCCGAAGATTGTCAGATGATAACCTAGAGGATGTTTAGTTAGCTTGTTTTCTGGGATTATATTATTTATAGAATCCTTTGATTTCCCCGAAAGCTCGGCATATATCATATATTGCGTTCTCATTGTTGCACCAAAGAATCAGCCGAACCATTTCCCTAGGCCTGCCTGGAGTTCCTCTTCCTTACCGAAATATCCCTCTATACGTCTTTTAGTCAATTCTATAGTCTGTTTTAAGTAAGATGGTATGTTAAATTTCTCTCCAAGACTTATTGTCGGTTCAAGATATTTTATTATACTCCCTTCGGAGATTGTAAATATTATCTTTCCATTGCATTTAAGACATTTCCCTGCAAGAGGGGGTCTTCTGAATTTTTCATTGCAATTAGCGCATCTGAATTGTTGGGTTGAAAACTTTCTGAGGTTGCCTTTTATATCCCTGATGAAATGTTTCTCTATCACCATCTTTGCGACATCGCTGCTGTCGACTGCACGTATCCTTAATGCGAGATCCATCTGCCCCATAAGTTTCTCTTCCATAGATGGAAGAAGCTTGTATTCAGAACATAATACACCGGCATTTATATCGTCTGTATCGTGAGTAAATCCCATCCCTTCATATTGCTCGGGTGTTCCGATATATTTTCCCAATCGTTTTATGGAAACGGTCGGAGCCGGTTTATATTCCGCTGCTGCATGATATAATTCTATAGGATATCTCCATTCTATATCTACATCAAACACCATATCATCGACTTCTGCAGGATTGAGTATATATGTCAACACAAGAGGGGCGTCCATCGTTGCGCCGCGTCTATCAGACAGAAAATGTCTTGAAAAATTCAGGAGGCCATCCATAAGCAAAAAGAAACATGATTCATCTCCATCCGCATCTCTTCTCATAGCTGCGTGAAACATTGGATGGGCAAAGAATCCTTGCGTCTTGCTGAATCCGACTATCCTCCCTAAGATTCCTGCAGACGTGTGTGGCGCAAGTCCTATCACATATTGACCGACAAGATCCTCTTTAGACGCGAGCTTATAGTATGGCTTTAATCCGTAAAGTTTTTCGAGGAGTTCGTCTATAAATTGTGATGATCTGAAAAGAACTTCATCTGCTGATTCATCTGGGCTATCCGGGGAACAGGGGAGTATTATATCTTGAGGTTTTATCTCGAGTATCTGATCATCTTTTACTAGAGGTCTTCCTTTCGTGTCTTTCAAATAGCCTATCTTCCTTAGTTTTTCTACGCTAACTCCTACTTCCTTTGGCTTGAAATGGGTTATCGGAATTTCAGAGCAATCATATCTTATAGTTCCATCTTTAAATACATATACCCCGTGCTTTGCTCGAAGTATGCCTTTCATTAAATGTTCGGGTATATGCAATTCGTTGACTGTCCCTCTTATCCCTTTTATCAGATCGGGATATATTTTTGTGTCGAGCTTCTTGAGAAGATTCTGGAATATTTCGCCGATGTTTACTGAATAATGTGAATGTGATTGTTTTATATGAGAAACATTCTTACAGTCTGTAGAATTGCATTCCTTGCAATACATCAACTGGACTGTCCTGCGATCGCATACATCGCAAACAGCAAACACTGTATTTCTCTGACATTTTTCGCAAAAGTATATTGGAAAGCTTGATGTTATTTTTCCGCGGATCATCGCTGCTTGAAACGATCTTAATTTTCCGCCCTCTTCTCCAACGGGGAATAATGTGTGCGGCTGACCTATAAGTTTTCTCATCTTTGCCTTTTCCGGTCGTCCCATTCTGGATCCTATAAACACTCCTGCTTTATCGCGTATAGGAAAACTAGAAACTGTGTTGACTATGTTAAGGACATCGTCATCAACAACTTCTCCCTTGCTCTTCTTATCAAATAGTTCATTTACTATCTTCTTCAGAGCCTCTACATCTTCCTTGACGAGCATATCGTGAATATTAAGAGAAGCTAGCAATGCTTGAGCATTATCTGATTCTATGACTACAAACTCATTATTTACGAAGAGGTGAGGTATTCCTATCAATTCTAGCGCTCTTTTTGAATCGTTTTTGGGGAGTATGATTTTTTCTATGATTCCGTCCTGCTTATTATCGTAATGGGCGATGTGCGCCGATTCTAACCAGGAAAGGAGCCCTTTGAATTCGTAAAGGTTTATGCTTTTCCAGAAATATGTGTATTGCGGGTGCAATGGAACTCCAAGCTTTTTTGATATCTCTATTGCGGCCTCGGCAGATATTTTCGTCTTGAGAGGTCTCTTGAATAATGAATCAAGCTTTTCTGTAGGTATTCTTATGAACTCTGATAGCTTGTCCATATCTATGCCGCGATGATCCGTATATATGTGTCCTTCAGCATCTTCTGATCTTGGAAATTTCTGGAGAGCCGTCTTCTCGAATTCTAATATCCAGAATTCTTGGCAATAGCCAGAAGGAACTAAGACGTGATTTCTGTTTAAGAAATCTCCATATGCTATCAATATATCCCCGAGATATAATATTTCTTTCACGTCTTTTTTGTGCTGCTTTGCTAATGCTTCTGAATCGAGCATGAGAACATTCCCATTATATAATCGGACTATTGGGCCATCGATAGTGTCGCAAGTCGTTATCGCTGTAGCTTTTCCGGGTCGCTCTACTTTTAATTGTGTAGCGGTTGCGATATAATTATTAAGCACGTGCATCGTTGCAGGGTGGATAGATTGCGCGCTATATCCTGATGTTCTGCCTCTTCCATATCTCAATCTGAATGCCCCATTCCTTAGAGGGTATCCGAGGACTGGTCTTCCGGCAACAAGATCCTTTATGTAGGTGTAATCAGGACTTATCTTTGATGTAGATACGTCTGATTTCTTTTTCATGGCCTTAGATTTTTTCTGTATGTCGAGATATTCTTCTAAGAATAGCCAATCATCCATTTGGAAATCTTTTCCCCACGCCTTTAATTGTTTCCATAATTTTGGGGCTTTCAAAGGTATACAATCAGTATACAATAAACAGAATCCGCTTCTGATAAGATTTGTGGGCACTCTTGGAAGATCCTTATAATTTGACACTTCTTTCTTTTCGCTTGATTCGGCGCCGATCATTATCGGAATGTGTTTCATCAAAAATTCCATTTCGTCCCGCCCCGGCATATATTGTCTCGGGCTAAATCTTGTGTGATAATCCTCAACTTCCGTGTATGTTCTCTTAGCCTCTATATCTGTAGCATCATACGTGGCATAGCCGAACTTCTTTCTCACATAATCGGCAATCAGGACGCATACAGCTGCTGCTGTTCCTCCAGCGTTCCTTATTGGCCCTGAAAAATTTATGCAAAAGAATTTTCCCTTGCCATCCATCCTGTCCATTATGTCTATATGTGTAAATCCCTCTATAGGACTTGAGACTACTCCGACAGTGACGTATGCAAAGCCTGTTCTTATCCCAATCTCGATAGCCTCTTTTTGATCTTTGAATTTACAGAATTTCTCTAGCGCCACTTCTTCTGCAATCCTAAATGCGACTCTCCAATCTAGCGTCCCATATTCTTTCTCTAATTCTGTTATCCTCTTTACTGCGCCAGAATTCTGAAGCTGCGGAGCGACGACAGCAATCAACCCTATTACTCTCTCGGCCATATTCTTTGCGAGTATTATCTCTGTCTGCTCCGTATAATCATAACCTTTCTTTCTGGCTTCTGTCGCGATCTTTACCTCGCGCATGCATGCTTCTTCTAATTCTTCGAAGTATTTTTGCATCTCTTTAGAGGCTTCAACCATTAGGCATCACCTGTGCAGGGGCCAATTGCTGAAGCACCTTATCCTCTGACTCCTGATCCTCTTTCGACAAAAAATTCATTATCTTCACTTCTCGAGTATGCATATCGACTAAAAACGCCCTTGCTGGTTGAGGCTCGAGCCCTCTACGCTCTTGTTCTTCTGTAACGGCACCCCAACATGAAGCGTTAATGCAAGTTACATTCCTATAATTAGTTACAGAAGCTCTATGAATATGTCCTGAAAGTATGAAGTCCGGAACTTTGTCTATCAATAGTGGATCTTTTTCGGGATCTGGAATGTATAATGTTGCTGTGTGTGTCGGAGCGAGATGCCTTCTCTGCAGCCAATACTTCATTATCAAGTCTGGTCGTTTCTGAGCGCCTAATCTTCTAATATTAAGTATGGCTTCTGAATAATATACTAAAGAGCCACCATGATATAACATTACATCAAGACCTCCGAAGCCTTTATCAGACTGGGCAAAGATATTTATCAGCGACGGATTGCTCACAGGTATTACATTAGGTATTTCGACTAGTGATTGTGCGTATTCTGCAGTTAGGGGTGGCTGCGGTTCGCTTATCCTTCCGACATCGTGATTACCGAGACAGATGAATACGGGAATGTGAGACGGTATGAGCGAAACATATTCTGCAAATTTTTTGTATTGATCTTTTATATCTATTATGGTGAGATCATATTCTTGTCCAGGATATATTCCTACGCCAGCAACGCAGTCTCCGACTATAAATACGTATTTGATCTTCGAAGCAGCTTCTTTCTGTTTCTCATTACCTATATCTCCATTTATCCATGAGATAAATTTCATGAATTCTTTTTCCAAAAAATATTTATTACCGACTTCTAAATCGGATATTACGGCAAAGTATCCATCATCAGGACTCTTCTTCAGCTCTTTTGTGAGTGGAACGTCCGGTATGAAAAGATTGTTTGCAAAGACTATCTGATCGCACGTCCCTGTAACGCCAATGACCTCGTCAAGCTGTATCTCTTCCGCGAGTTTGAACAAAGACTCATTTCTTTGCGTGACGACAACTTTAATCATCCCCGTCTGATCCTCAATAGTAAATAGTAAATTACCGGCTTTGGTGACGGCTTTGCCATAAACAACACCGACGAAGGCAACATTTTCTTTTTCTTTTTTGGAATTGATTCGCGATATTGATGTGAGATTCTGGAGTTCCTGCCTTGAACGCAATATTTTCTCGAGCTCTTTTAGACGAGAATTATATACGTTGACAAAATCATATACGGACCATTTTCTTGCCTTCTTATTATATGAAGAAAGTATGTTTATCTTGTTCTTTTGCATAAATATCTTCTTTTCATTTTCAGAATCTAAATTATCTTTGATTCTTACTGTTGTTTCAGCCGGAATTGGATTGGAAATGGAATTATCAATTCTGTCGGACGTAGTTAATGAAACTTTATCGCTGGTTGGCAAATCCTTTTCTTTTTCCTTATCCTTTCCGGAACCGTTTTGTATATATTCTAGAAAGCTTGTGTATAATTTTTTATCTTTGTGTTTTTGGGCCATTACTATTGCTCTCTCAAACTCCAAAACACTTATGGGCGTCTTCTTGTCAAGGATATCCATTATTTCTCTATCCAAGACAGCAAATTCTGAGGATATGGGTAGAGGTTTGTCCTTTATTTCTGATAATAATTCTGGACTTATCAGTATGTCGCCGTCAAGATAAAAAGATATTATTTCCTCATTGTTCATAGTAAATCACACAATTTTGAATAACATTACATTAATTGAAGGGAATTTTCGAGTAGGGATTTTATTTTAGTGTTAAGAGTGTCGTTCGTCATTACAGACACTTCTCTAGTCCTTCCATACCTTCCTTTCGAAATAACTTTGGCATTTATTATTCCCAAGAGATCAAATTCCGCAATCACATCACTAACTCTTCTTTGTGTTAATGGACGAAGATTAGTCTTTACACACAAATCTTTGTACAATAAGTATATGTCTCCCGTGAATACGTTTTGATTCTTTTTCTGATCAGATATCAATAATATTGAGTAGAGAACTAGTTGAAATTGTTTGGGATGCGTCGTGACTATATCTAACACCCTATCTTTTTCTATTTTTTCTTCAGCCTCATCGAGTTCAGTTATGGTTACTTTGTTTGTGTTCTTTCTTTCTGCGAGTTCTACGGCTACACGCAGTAATTCCAATGCTCGCCTAGCGTCGCCATGCTCTCTTGCGGCGTACGCTGCACATTTAGGTATGACATCCTCTCCCAATATGTCTGGCTTTATGGCATCTATTGATCGCTTCTTCAAAATATCTTGTATCTGAAGTGCGTTATATGATGGAAAGACAAGTTCTTCTTCGCTAAGAGAACTTTTTACTCTCGGGTCTAGGTTGTCTGCAAACATTATGTCATTGCTTATTCCGACTATCGATATCTGAGCATTTTTCAATTCAGTATTTATCCTTGTAAGATTATATATTACTTCATCACCTATCTTTTTTACAAGTTGGTCTATCTCATCAAGTATTAATACAACAATTTGTTTTTCTAAATCCAAAGTCTTATAGAATATATTATAGACCTCATCAGTAGGAAGACCTGTCGGAGGAATTGTCTTTCCGAAATGACGTGTTATCTCGGCTATTAACCTATATTCCGTGTCAGCCACTTTCTTTAATTTACAATTCATATAGATAAATTTTATAGGAATACCTTCTCTTCCAGCTATTAATTCTATATGCTTTATAGTTGCCTGTGTTGAGAGAGTCTTTCCTGAACCAGTCTTACCATAGATAAAGAGGTTTGACGGCCGTTCCAGACGCAATGCAGGAGCGAGAATCTTCACAATATGATTTATCTGCTCATCTCTATGTAGTATCTCTTCGGGATTGTATGAGCTTTGAAGTAAAGCTTTATTTTTGAATAGAGACTATTTCTTTATGAACCCTTCAAGAAAATTTGCTACATCCATATTATCCCCCAAATATCAATTATAATTGTATAGTTCCAGAAGAAAC
This sequence comes from uncultured Methanosarcinales archaeon, assembly GCA_964522135.1. GTDB lineage: Archaea > Nanobdellota > Nanobdellia > Woesearchaeales > UBA9642 > UBA9642. The sequence goes on from CAZFVG010000001.1 coordinate 18,855, forward strand.
AAAGGTTATATAAATATTTCTGCGTTTTAATAGAGGTGTTGTAGTATAATATACACCCCATCATTTCCTGTGGAGATTTGGAAATAAAAACAATAATTTTCACGTCTTGTTTTATGATAAAAATATACTTTTTTGTATAAAAAATATCAAAAATGAGCATAAAAAACAAAAATTATTACTTTCTAAAATAATTGTTAAATTATATATATTATAATTAATATAATATAATATATATAATATATAATATATTTCTATATAGAAATAAATAAAAAATAACAAAAAGATAAAAAAAATAGTTTTTTCTTAAGAAAAAAGAGTAATTGAGAACAAAAAAGCTCTTCTTATCAAAAAATTCTTTCTCCTAGTGAAATCATGGTGTGTGTATACATCGGCTAAAATTTGACGTTTTTCTTTAAAATTAGCTTTAGATAAAATATTATTCTAATATTTCTCTCATAATCACAGATCTCATACAAAATATAGTTCTCACTCCCCAATAATAACAAATCAAAACATTTATAAAGAAGTTTCACTTCCCAATAATAACATTTGTTGGGGGTTTTCAAAAATGATAGTTCAAACAGATTTATTGAAGAAAATCAAGGATTTCGGATTGAATTCTTATGAAGCCAAAATATGGACAGCTTTGCTTTCAAGAGGTATTTCCTCAGCAGGCGAGCTCTCAGACATATCTAATGTTCCAAGATCGAGAACATACGATGTTCTAGAATCCTTAGAGAAGAAGGGTTTTGTTATAATGAAATTAGGAAAGCCAATAAAATATATGGCAATTCCTCCAAATGAAGTAATTGATATAATCAAAAAGAAGATAAGAGAGGATTCATCAAGGCAAGAGCAGACTATGGATGAACTGCGAAAGAGCGACGTTCTAGATCAATTAACACAATTACACACCTCAGGCATAGATACAGTAGAACCTACTGAACTTGTCGGAATGATAAAGAATAGAGATAATATTTATGACTACATGGAAAGTATGATCAAGAAAGCAGATAAGTCAATATGTATGATGACGTCTGCAGACGGCATGATGCGTAAGTTTCAGTATTTGGAAAAGTCTTTGAAGAAAGCATCTGATAAAGGAATTTCTATAAAGATACTTGTACCGCACAACAAAGATACAGAAAAGCTCGAAAAAGACCTTAAAGGCATAGTAGAGGTAAGAAACTTTGTTGATGTAAAATCAAGATTTATATTGGTCGATGATACTAAATTGTTATTTTTCATAACAAACGATAAAGATGTCCACCCTACGTATGACGCAGCAATATGGGTAGAAACAAGCTTCTTTGCAGAATCAATCAAAGGATTCTTTGATTTAATGTGGAAAAAGAAGTAATTTTTTATTTCATTTTTAAAATAAGGTGATTTATGGACAGTCTTCAAAAAAGAGCAATCAAAGAGGAAATAGCTGCGGAAGGAAAAAGCGGTGCCTTCGAGGCGCCAAGAAAGAATTATTGGTCCAATATAACACCATTTCTCAGTCCGAAAATAATAATTCCGGCAGCCATTGTGCTAGGAGCGATAACGTACATAACGTCACAAATATATTTGAACGAAGAGAAAAAGATAGACGAGATATTGAATTCGAATATTCCGACAGCGCTCGTAAGCATAGATAATTTTGTGAATCAAACATCCTTTACGAGTCCGACCGGTATGACGACAATATTTGTTCCGCAAGACACCACAAACTACGCAACAGATGCCGTTATTGGTTTAGGAGACGGCAAATACGCACTTGGAACGATAAGAATAGATACACCAGACACTATGGTTATGCTAGGATCCGATGCCTGGAAAAATAATTCAAAATAAATTAATTCATGCTAACTCACCTCTTTTTCCTGAGTGGGACCGACATTCTTGGTTCTGCTCAGGTTTTTATAATTATGCAGAAGAAATTCGAGGAAAAAATGACACTTGAAAAAATTGATTTGACAAAAGGATTAACACAAGACGAATCAAATAAGTTTGCAGCGATACATATGTATAGGACTTTTGGCAAGCCAAAGACGCAGCCCGAAACACTAAATTTTCTGATAGAAAGAAATTATGCTGCAAATACTGAAGAAGCATTATCACTATTTGATTCTCTTCTTTCAAGACCGTATTTTGCAGGAAAAAATGTTTTTGGAAAACCATTAGTCATTGGTATAGAATTCGACTCAAGACATAGCAACTATAGAGTGTATTTAAGAAAGGAAACAAATTTAGAGACGGCTGAGCGTCATTTAACGGACGCATATCACTCGAGCGTTTAATAATTCGTAACACATTAAAATCAGAAGTCAATTCTATAATCGTGCGCGCATACAAAAACATATTATTCATAGGAACATCTCATATAGCTAAACAGTCTATTAGAGAAATTACTGAGCAATTCGCATCATTAAATCCAGATATAATCTGCGTAGAATTGGACAACAAAAGGCTTCACGGACTCGTCAATAACGAAAAACCAAACTATTCCCTTATCGGCATAAAATATTACGGTCTTCAAGGATATATGTTTGCAGTTCTAGGCTCTTTACTCCAGAAACGTATGGGAAATATAGTCGGAGTGAGCCCTGGAAGCGATATGCTCACAGCAGTCAATCTGGCGAAAAGAAACGGCAAGAGACTTGAGCTGATAGACCAAAATATAGACATCACTCTAAGACGATTCTCTAAATCCTTCACCATGAAAGAGAAGGCAAAGATGCTCTATGACATAATGCGTTCTCCATTCAGTAAGAAGATGCAGATAAACCTGAATAATGTCCCAAAGGAAGAAGTCATAGAAAAACTTATGCAGCAGCTAAAAGACAGATATCCAAAATTATATTCGGTCCTCGTTGAAGAAAGAAATTACGTAATGGCGAAAAATATCTATCGTATAATGTCGCAGAATCCTGATAAAAAAATACTTGTAGTAATCGGTGCAGGCCACGAATTAGAACTTATAAAACTAGTAAAACAAGAAGGCTATAGGCACGACAGGATAACATAAGTATACGGTGTGCCTGCTATCATTTTCGTCTGTATTTTATCTTATCCATGCGCGATCCATCATAATGTTTAATATCGAAATTCGTTTCTTCTTTTCTATTAAAACTCCTTATAGAATCCTCTGCTATTCCAGACAATCCAGCATCCTCACTCTGTAATATTACTTCTATAGTGTCGTATGGGCGTCCATTGTGTCTCTGGCATAACGTCAATATGGGCTTTCCACGCATATCGTGGTTGATAGGTCTTACGTGAAATAATATCTTATTGACGTATCTTTTAGGCCACACTACGAATGTTACGCCGTCATACTTGCTTTTTTCTCCTTGATATCGCTCGTTGACGCGCGAAACCAGATCTTGCCCCAAAGCGTCGAACTTTTTCTTCCACTCTATGAGTTGTTCTTCATGGACCTCAGATAGCATTGAATTTAGATAATTAGTAGTTTTGTGTACTATGTCTTTATATATGAGTAGAAATCGTTTCGAAGACATCATCAAAAATATAAAAGAATAAAAGAAATTTAAAAACTTTACTATTATATCCGCTAGTATAACGGATACGAGATTGGTGCATCGGATCCTGGAAGATCTACGCTTCCAATCTCACTTATATTGTTTAGGTCTGTGACCTTCACATATTTGTTAGATATGGTGTATAGGTTGTCTCCTATATATGCGCTGCGCGTGACTGATGCCTGATTAAACCAGTAATAATCTGTTTCGGCGCTAGAGTGTTTCACCTTTCCAAGTAGCGTGATGTTGTCGCTTATATTGAAAACGTAGGCTCCATTCCATATTGTCGTTTTATATGAGTACTCTCCGTTCTTTATCCTGCTGACTACTTCAGAGACTGGCAAGACAAGCATATTCTTTGATGCAGAATATAAGAATGCTTTATGATCATATAATACTGGGCTGTCGCTTCCTTGCGTTCCTATTATGTATTTGTCTATTTCTTTTGGATTGCTAAAATCGGACACGTCATATAGACTAACCTTTATTCCACCAGGTACTTCCGATCCGTACTCATTCGTTGTCGTATCCTTTCCAACGCCAAGTATTAATGTACTGTTTATTGGCTGAAGATATGAGCTGTATCCAGGTATCTTAAGATATCCCATGACGCTTGGCTGCGTCGGAACGCTCAAGTCTATGACAAAGATTGGATCTATCTGTCGATATGTGACGAGGAACAATTTATCATCCACAAACCGCGTACTATATATTGACTCATTCTCCGCAAGGCCCGTGAGACTTCCTATAGTGTTCATATTATTATCTAACACGTATACGTTATTGTATTCCATCCTTCCACTATTCAACCAGACATCTAAAGTCGTTGCTACTCGAAGATTTCCGTCATATTCATCCATAGAGAATTGATTGAGTAATCTCCCATCTACCTCTCCTTTTGCCTTATAGTTTATTATTCCATTATCTATTCCTATCTCTTGTATGATGGTCTTGCTGTTCTCAATGGCTTTTTTTGCATCATATTCTGCAAGGGCATTTTGTATGTTGCTGAACATTCCTGCATATTGATTCTGCATCTGTTCGTCAGTTCCCAATTCTTTATAGAAATCATTGAATGTTTGAGAGAGTTGAGACCATTCCGCGTCTTGACTGAGTCCCTTCGACATTATGGTGTCGACTTTTGTTTTTATATCTCCTTCTAATAATGGCTGTATTGCTGTTGTGAATCTTGCTCTTTCATCATTATCTCTTGCAGGGCATCTCCATCCCCAACAGAAATACTGTTGATTCTGATATGCTATATAGATATTATCCTGCGACACCATGAGAGTCGTTCCATATCCTAACGTAAAAGACTTGCTGTCTACAACATCTTTAGAATCTACATTTATTGAGGTTATTGTGTCGAGTTGATAATTCTGCGAAGGCACGTCAAAATAATATATGTCCGGCCTGATAGTTTTTGCTGCATAACTCACTATCGGTCCTTCATAATGTATATAATCATTAATATTGTCTTGCGTTACGACATAAACGTATTTGTCTATCATTCTAGAATCATAGTATGCTCCACTCATATCGTATGTCTGAACGACTTTTGGGCTTGTCCTATCCGAAACATCGTATATTATGACTCTCGTGTTCTGCGTATAGCTGTCTATTGGAGTTATGTCATAATTCTGGAAATAGTATGTTTTTTCATAATTATCAACGAATAGTATTATCTGATCTCCATTTAAGAAGAAATCTCTTACTGTTGGCGTGGCATATGAGTTATTATTGTCCTGAATTATCTTTGTGTCAGAGATTTTTTGTGTTCCCTGCAGTATTATGAGTTCGTTACCAGCTATTACATACAAGTATTTATCGTCATTCTTTACGAAATCCGCTTCATCAACGCCCTGGACCTGAACGTTTGTTTGAGAGTGATCTATCGAGGCCGCGCCGCTAGTGCTAGGAGCGGCAGCTTCTAAAGTTGTTTTTGCAACGCCCCCTGCTATTACGTTATCAATTAGTGGAGCGCCAATGTTTCCGGATGATTCTCCGCTCTGCGCCATGAAATCCCTGAACTCTGCCATGTTGCCAAATTTTTTTAATTCTCCGCTGGCATTATCTGAATTTGCGTTTACAGGCGTAGCGCCTTTTTGGATAGTGCACGCCGTAGTTCCTAATATCAAAACCAATAATGTTATAATTAATAATTTCTTCATCTTAGTAGCCTCCTTATTATGTAATAGGCATGAGTATATAAATATTAACATCACTTTAAGCATAGTTGAAGCTATAAAAACGAAAGATTTATATTTAAAAATATGAGGTATAGAACAAAAGGGTGTGAAAAGGTGGATAGATAGATGAACAAGTATTTTTTGGTGCTTATTCTACTTTTATTCGTTCTAAGTATTTCAGGAATAGTTGTGGCTGACGTCTGCAATGACGGTGGCGGAATAAGCTGTGATGCAGGATGTAAGACTCCTGGGGATTATCCTGCTTTTGATTGTGTAGTCTCTCATAGTCAAATTGTCAAAATTAATCAAGACGCTACTACAAATCCTTCACCTTCTACATTTCATTTCAACAAATTAACAATAAAACAGAATATCGATCTACATTTCGTAAATACTAATCCGGTACAAACCACATGTAGTTTTATAACTCTTAACTCTCAGTCTGGACTCGATGGAGCGTTTCCTCACCCGAGTTGGAATGGCGTTGCGCCATATGATTCTATCTGGGATTCTAATGCAAGTGATAGAGGAGGACTCGGCGGAGAAGGATGTTTTGATAATAATGGCATAGATTCAGAAGGTGGTGGCGGTGGTAATGGTGGTAATGGAGGAAAAACATTTGTTCAGGGAGGCTGCGCCGGTTACGGCGGCAGCGGTTCAAGTAGAGGTTCTAGTATCGATGCAATAGGCGGAGGAACAGCAGGATATCCTGGAGCCAATATAATATTACATGTTAGTTCTCTCATTATGGAGGATCAATCTAATATTTCTGTAAGCGGACAAGACGGCAATTCTGGTGCAGGCGATGGAAGTCATACTGACGCTGGTGATGGTGGCGATGGTGGTGGCGGTGGTGCAGGCGGCAGCGGCGGTGGAAGACTAACAGTTCAAGCAGGTACGTTCACTAAAACTGGTGCAGCACAATTATTAGCTAATGGTGGTAACGGTGGCAATGGCGGTGTTGGAGGAGATGGAAACGACAATGGCGATGGTGGTGGCGGCGCAGGAGGCGGAGCCGGTCAATATGGTGTTATAAAATTGTTTGTAAATTCTATCACTTCTTCACCAACAATAGTTTGTTCCGTCGGTAATGTTGGTGGTGGCGCAGGAACTTATGGAAGAACTTCTCCGGTCGGATGTGGGACCAGAGTGTTACAGGGACGGGACGGCTCAGTATCGACACCGGCAACAAATCCTGCATGTAGCGCAAGTTCTCAGGCAGTCTTTGTGGTCCCGGTGCCTGCAGGCGCATCAGAGTCAAATCCTGACGGCGGAGCTAATAATATTAGTTTATGTAATGATTTTACTGATAACGATTATAATGGATATATCGATGCGGAAGATCCGGCATGCTTTGATATAGTTACTGATGGGGGTATGGCACCTTCGATAAGTTATGGTCCAATACCTGGTCCTTTGACGGCGCCAATAAACACCGCAACATATAGTTGGTTTTCGAGATCAGCTTTTAACGGTTCTGACGGAATTTGCGGTGATGATTCTACACCATACACCTCTTATACTCTAGTAGATACTCCGTCGAGTTCCGGAATGAGCATCTATACGGGATTATCTGATGTAGCCTCTCTTGTTGTAGATGATGCAACCCACAAGCTTTATGTCGCAGGAAAAGATCTCACAAATAAAGATGTAGTCGTTAATGTTTCTTTATTATCTTCTCTCTCTTCTACTGCGCAGTATTCTTCTGCTTCACAGATTATTACTTGGTGTAACATCACTGATATGAAAATGATTAACGATGTAATAAACCTGGCATGCATCTCTCCTACCGCAGATTATATGAGTTCTGTATCCTCTTTGCATGATCCGTCGGCGCAATATCCATATTATCTTCCTACGGTAATTCTTTATGGTCATCAAACTTTTGATGAAGGATATCTTGATGGAGGTACTTATCCGTTTTATGCAACCCGCGACAAATATTTATTCGTCTCAGAAGATAATGCTGCATCGTATAATGGCGCGCACCTTTTAGGCTATATCGATATGAATAGTCCCCCTGCACAAGACGCGTATTTTGATATACAACTAATTGATGGTTATACTCAGACATATGTCTTTAAGAGTGGGGCCTCGATGGGCTTCTACGGCGGATATGATGTGAAGCGCGATCCAGTAACTAATTTTCTATACGCGCTTGTCTATACGGATCCTACGATGAGTCCTTATGTCGCAGAAATGCACCTCGCATCATTTGGTGCGCACAATGAACCTGCTCTGGACGTCATGCCTCATGCGCAAGGGGCAAAGAATTTTGCAGTTTACAATGGCAATATCTATGTATATAATGGTACTCATATTCTTTTATATGATTCTCTTTCTAACACAGATTATTCTCAGAAATTTGCCGTAGGACAGGTATCTGCAATGACGGCAGATAAGAATGGCGATATATATTATTTTGATAACTCTTCTAAACAAATATTTGTTCTATCCAATGCAGGAGGAACTCTTCACACCGTTCTACCGCTGTATAGAGACGATCAATTCTCGAATTTCTACCTCGATTACGGATATATAGACCCGCTTAATGAATTCCTATGTTATAATTATATTGCAGATAAAAATACCGTCAATTCTGTAAAGGTAACAGCCATGACGTGGAATTGGCTTGATGCTAAATCATCGTCGAATGCGTATAAGATATTTACATTGAATAATGGATTTAATAGTACGGATACGGCTCCGCCTAATAAGACTACTGACTTGATATCTAATAGCGATCAATGGTTCTATTGTAACGCAAATGATAATATCACTCAGGGATTGACGGGTAATAAAATACCGGAGTACGGGACATTCGGTAATGTGCAATCGCTGACCAGCATGAGTTGTTCATATTTCATGACGATGCTCTCTGGACAGAAGTTCGGCGTATGCTCAGATCCAAGTCCAGCGCCTTGTTGCACGGGAACTATAGATCTTGTCGGTGGAACAAACGATTGTGACTGTGCCTTCGGTTCTACAGGTGGAGACGGAGACTTATGCAGCGCTGCATCTTTAGCGTCCTATCCGCAATTACAATCTTACTGTACTCAATTGCAATCTACTTCGGGGACGGGCGACTATCTAGAAAAATCTCTTTGTGGAATAATGAATATAGATAATTGTATGAACCAGTCGTATTATAATCCTTCGAATACATGTGCCGCGCAGCCAAGAGGTTACGGTTGCAAGGTGAACACCGGTCAAATATGCGTGAATGGTTCTGTCGTTGGCGCGAGCGATACTCAAAATTGTTGCTTTGGTCCAAACCGTGCATGTATCACTCCTCCATCTACTGCAAATCCTAATTTTTGTACAGAAAACAACGGAACAGTATATGATCCATCTGCAAAAGATTGTGCATCATCATCGCTTGATTTGTCTGATGGGACAAAATGCTGTTTTGGTGAAGTCTTTGATAAATTTGTATTTGCGTCATCTATGTTTAATTCAGTATCGAACGAATCTTACATGTGTTACGCTCAGAATGGGAATAATAAATTAGCTGAATGTTGTTATGGCTCGGACTGTAAGAATATAAACCTTACACTAAGTCCTTTCATTGATAGTTCCTTGGGCAGAATTTTTGGTTCGGGCTCGCCCCTCCAATCGGTTTCGACATTTGATAAGTATGTTCCTGAAAGGCAGAGTATTGTGGACTATGTGAGAAAACTTAGCACTGGATCAACTTCCACTGTTATATCCGTAGACTTGTATAATAAACTTGCTTTCTCAGGCTTTGATAATATAGAGTTTGATGTTGCATATAATCAGATGAATGTTGCAAACTTGACGATTGATGGAACTGATTACGGTCCTTTATACCAATACCTGGTTGGTGGCACTGAGAAGAATAGGTGGCATAGGGCGATAGTTCCAATACATTTCAACCAAAAGAACTTGAAGTTTACAGATATGAAGATAAACCTCATACATCCGTCCCCAGATCCATCTAATGTTTTCACGTTATTGATAGATAACATATTCCTATCAAAAAATCCATCAACAGCAGCCACTGACAGCTCTAATAATTATTATTGTACTGGCGGATTTGGCTCATGGATACCGGCACTATCGCCAAATCTTACAGACCACCCATTCTCTGATACAATATTCTATTCTAATTGGCAGGGAGGATACGGCCCATACGTATTTGCATGTAATAGTCAAGGCTCTTTTGCATGGACAGGACATCAATGCTGCGGATATAATACTAAGTTGAATAATTATGGAGAGTTCTTCAATGACACGCAATCAGGATGCTTCAACGGCTCCGTCGTACCGGACGGCTGGACGATAACCAAATCGAAAAATATAGATGAACTAGATACGAACTCATTATTCGAGACATACACTTATAAGGGATTGTTATATTATCAAAGCGCATTTATAGGATGTCAGGTTCAAAGCGGATCGTATAGCACACAGGTCAGCTATGACGGCACGCTCGGCAGTTATCCTAACACAAACCAAGGCGATAAATTGGTGACAAATTATACTAATACTCAATGCGCCGTCGTAGGAAACTATTACTGCTCTAACGGTGCATGGAGACAATACATATGGACAGACGCCAAGCAAGCTGTACAATTCAATGGCCAGCAATTGCAGCTCGAAGCGACACCTTCAGGACCAGAATTGATAAAGAACGGATTCACTGGCGAGGGAACTTGTACTGACGGAATAAAAAATCAAGATGAGACTGATGTAGATTGTGGCGGAAGTAAATGCCCGAAATGTGGCTATCCTCACTCATGTAATATCGGAACTGATTGCATCTCAGGCATATGTACAGGAGGAATATGCACGTTGCACTAAAATGGAACTATCGATATTGATACTATCAGGATTTTTTGGAGGATTGATGAGATCGATAGTTGGCTTATTCAAGAACAAAGTATTTTCAGGAACGGACTTTATACGTAACACTTGTGTGGTGGTAAATTGAAATCGATTACTCTTTTAATAATAATGTTGGCATCTTTGATAATTATCTCTATGACATACGCCAGTACAGCTCCTTCAGGTTCATGTGCCATAATAGAGGCAGAACCTACAGCAAATTGTGCAAACGCTGCGGGATGCGTTCTCAGGGACATAATAACTATGCACATACAAGGAAATTTATATTGCTCGGACACAAAATTTATTCGTGTAGCGATGTCATCAAATGATGGTTTATGCAACATAATAACGGTGCATAAATTAACAACTAAAGGAACGTTTGAAGATTTTGATTATACATTATCTTCTGCAGATATACCTGCTTGTGCAGAAAAAACCATCTCCGATTATAATATAACTTTGCTTGATTCTAATACTCCGCCTTTAGATGCTGGCGCAATATATAGTGAGGTTGATAATGATTTGGGAGATATTCCAATAATATCAACATGTGGCGATGGCATCAAGACAGGTATTGAGTCTTGTGACAACGGGGCATCAAACAACGATACTCCGGCATATGGATCTGGTTCCTACTGTACTACTTCCTGCACAACTAAGACTGCGTCTTATTGTGGCGACGGAGTATGTGATGCAGGTCATGAAAATTCTGGTAATTGTGCGCAGGATTGTGGTTGGTCAACAAATGGATGGTCTGCCCCGAAAGGCAATGTAGGTTGGTCCGTAGCGTCAGGAAAGTTAACAGCTTCTGCAGCAGGCATAGTCTTGTATAGCGACCCATTCGATATAAAAGCCAACACTCCCTATCTATTATCTGCACATGTTTCTTCGACAAACTGTCAGATAACAGTCTCTCTCGATTCAACGTGCACATCTGCAGACGATTGGACAGACAAGGATTGCAGTCTCGCGTCTGGAACGACAATATCATTCCCAGCAAGCACTGACACTACACAGACACAAACATTTACTGAAGCGAATAGCACATATGCCGTGAATAATGGTCCACAAAATCCATATTTTAGGAATGTACGATTAAAGATATCAACTTCAGGAGCATGTAACAATCTAGTAAATGATGCCATAATATCAAACATCTCGCTGAAGGAAACTCGAGCGACAACAGATAAAGTAACTTATACAAATTCTCCAGCCGTAATCTCTTACACAACTGGATGTTGTCCTACAAACTATTGCTGGAATGGCTCTATATGCGTCAACAGCACGTTATGGATAAGTAATGCAACATATCCAGCAGTATGGAATTCTCTTTTCAATACGGCATGGAACAATTCACACGTAAACTCATCAGCCCAAAATACTGCTATAGGATATAGGTGTCTTATAGTAAACGATTCTATAGGCGCACAATGGATAAGAAGCATCATAAAATATGATTGGGACTTCAAAGGCTCCGGCTATTGCTTAAGAGATACAGACTGTTTTGTGGATCCCTCATATAATGTAGATTATGCTTCAGGAAAGACCTCTAAAGGATGCATAATCGATGGCGACATAGTAGGCAACCATTACTGCCACGCTGGCGGATGGACTACGCGATCATATATAGTTGCGACGACACTTCAAAACTTTAGTGCAGCAAATCCATACATATTGTATTGTGATAACGATACGAGCCTCACGTATAATTTCGATCCAAACTCCATTGACATTAACGCTCAATCGAAGATATTATCCGCTTGCAGTATTTTAATAAATAAAAGCGGCTCAATGTCCCTTATAACAGGAATAAACTTCAATGATGATTCGTACATGGATACGTTCATAACTGCTCTTGAGAAGTACTACAATGCAGATTTCACGACAAACATAGCAATTAATGGACTTGCAGACTGTGGCTCTTCAGGGATGGTTTCTGGATTTTTGAAATGTATAGATCAAGACAACTTGAAAGCATACATAAACACGAATTATAGTTACGTAATAATATCTGACAGGAGAATCGATGCGATAGACAGCGGTACAGGATTCACGTTCTTATGGACATCCATAAGCCGCGCTTTCAACAACCTATTCAACATAAAAACGACTTATGGTCCGATATACAATTCCATAGATTACACGTCAAGCTACGACAGAATATATGTAAAGAGCAACGGCAAAGATATACAGATAACCGGGATAGAAGAGGCAAAATATGATGAGGCCGCCCAAATAATACTTAAGACATTGTATATACATTATAATGGCGCTAACACAGCCAATAACCCTGTCAATACTAATAAGATATTCTTAACAGCAAATAACACTGTGATAAAAGTCGGCAAAGGATCATATATGACGATGAACTACACCACCTCATCAGACCAAGAGGAAATCGTCATAAAGAGCGACACATCCACAGGCTTATGGCAATATTTCACAACAATACTCAGGCCTGCACTAGGCCC
>CAZFVG010000002.1:0-23278 GCA_964522135.1 uncultured Methanosarcinales archaeon
TGGTTCCAAAAGAATAATCTATCCAATGGAGGCGCGCCTAAGAAAATTATCGTATAGCGCTCCAGTATTCATAGAGATATCAAGTCATATCAATGGCGCTCAGAGAGAATCATTCAGGACGCAGATAGGATCGATTCCAATAATGCTCAGGAGTAAGTATTGCCACCTGCACGGTCTGTCAAGAGATGAATTGATAGATAAGGGAGAGGACCCGTCGGACCCTGGTGGATATTTCATAATCAACGGCACAGAGAAGGCACTAGTAAAGATTGAAGATTTAGCCGCAAATAAATTCTTGGTTTCAGAGAGCAGCGCCTCGACGACAAAATACGAAGGTCGCATCTTTTCAGAGCGCGGTTCATATAAGATTCCACATACTATAGAGAAATTGAAGGATGGAATGGTATACCTTTCATTCACAAGGGTAAAGAGAATACCTATAGTCGTTATAATCAAGGCCCTCGGAGTAATCAAGGACGAGGACATAATGAAATATATCGCATTAGAGGACAGCTCAGAGGTCTTCGTCAACCTATACGAATTCGTTGATATAAAGACAGAGGATGATGCTGTTGATTATATTGCAAAGAGAATAGGCATAATGCAGACAAAGGATATAAGAATGGAGAGAACAAGAGAGATACTCGACAAATACCTTTTGCCTCATATAGGTCTTGAGAAGATTAACAGGACAGTAAAAGCCCAGAACTTGTGCAAGATGATGAAGAAATATCTTCTTGTCCATAACGGCGTAATGCTTCCTGACGACAGGGATCATTACATGAACAAGAGACTTAAGATGTCAGGGGATCTTCTAGGAGATTTGGTACGAGCAAATCTCAAGATACTCATCGGCGACATGTTATACAATTTCCAGAGGATTGTCAAGAGAGGAAAATTCCCTAACCTTAAAGTAATAATCAGGGACAAGTTGCTAACTCAAAGGATATATAGCAGCATGGCGACTGGTTCATGGGTCGGCGGAAGAAAAGGAGTCAGCCAGAGAATGGAGCGTCTGAACTTTTTACAGGTCATGTCGACATTGCAGCGAGTCATAAGCCCATTAAGCGCTTCTCAAGAGAATTTCGAGGCGAGAACGTTGCATCCCACTCATCTTGGAAGATTATGTCCAGCAGAGACTCCAGAAGGAACTAATATCGGACTTAGAAAAAATCTTGCTTTACTTGCAAGCATAACTCATGAAGCTGATGACGAAGAGGTTATCAAGTCACTGAAAGGTCTTGGCCTCGAGATGGCAAAATAGGTGTTAAAATGGCAGAAGTATATATGGATAATAAATATGTCGGCGATGTCGCTGACGGTAAAAAATTCGAAGATGACATAAAGGCATTCAGGAGAATGGGAAAGTTACCGCTCGAGCTGAACGTACGATATGATAACAAACTCGATCAGATATTCGTAGAGACTTCAAGGGGAAGAACGATAAGACCATTAGTAATCGTGAAGGATGGAAAATCGTTATTGACTGAAAAGTATATAGATCAATTGAGGAACAATCAACTGTCATGGACGGACCTTACAAAGCAGGGAATAGTAGAGTACCTTGATCCGACTGAGGAAGAGAATGCGTATGTAGCATTCTACGAATCACAGTTGACAGCTGATCACACGCACCTTGAGATAACTCCATTAGATATATTGGGACTGTGTACGAGTCTTATCCCATTTGGTCATTTCAATCAAGGAGTAAGACTTTCACAAGGTTCAAAGAACCAAAAGCAGGCGGTAGGATTTTACGCCGCAAACTTTTTCTGCAGAATAGATATGGACGTGAACTTGTTACATTATCCACAGGTACCTGTAGTCAAGACATTGATGCACGATCTATCAGATTATGGAAGCCATCCATCAGGACAGAACGTAGTAATTGCAGTAATGCCATACGAGGGTTATAACATGGAGGATGCTGTCGTAATAAACAAGGGCTCTGTAGACAGGGGACTTGGAAGAAGCACATACTTCAGACCAGTAGTTTCAGAAGAGCTTAGGTATCCGGGTGGCCTTATGGATGAGATATGCATACCAGACAAGGACATAAAAGGTTATAGGACAGAGAAGGATTATAGATTCCTAGAGGCGGACGGAATAGTCTCTGCCGAATCAAAAGTAGGAGAGGGAGACGTAATCATAGGAAAGACATCACCTCCAAGATTCCTTAACAGCATGGATGAATATAATCTTACAGGCAACACGCGAAGAGAGAGCTCAATGACACTCGAACACGGAGAGAAAGGGGTAGTAGACTTGGTCATGCTTTCAGAGAACGAGGAAGGCAACAGACTCATACAGGTAAGACTTAGAGAACAGAGAATTCCAGAGATAGGAGATAAATTCATTTCAAGACACGGTCAGAAAGGAGTCATAGGATTAGTAATTCCTGAGCAGGACATTCCATTCTCAGAGTCAGGAATGAGGCCTGATATAATGTTCAATCCTCACGGACTTCCAAAAAGGATGACGGTTGCCCACCTTATAGAGATGATAGGCGGAAAAGTCGGCGCGCTCGAAGGAAGATACATCGACGGTACTGCATTCGATTGTGAAAACGCAGATGACTTGAGAAAAACACTAGAAACATTAGGATTCAAAGAAGACGGAACAGAAGTGATGTATTCACCAATAACAGGAAAGCCATACACAGCACGAATCTACATCGGTAACATGTACTACCAGAGATTAAAACACATGGTAGCAAACAAGATACACTCAAGAGCGAGAGGTCCGATACAATTGCTCACAAGACAACCTACAGAAGGAAGAGCAAAAGAAGGAGGCTTGAGGCTTGGTGAAATGGAGAAGGATACGTTCGTAGCACACGGTGCATCGATGCTCCTCAAAGAAAGGTTCGACTCGGATAAGACGGTTGTCCCAGTCTGCGAGAAGTGCGGTCTCATAGCGATATATGATTCGAGAAAGAACAAATCATATTGTCCAATATGTGGAGACAACGTAGAGATAAACAATATAGAATTAAGCTACGCGTTCAAATTATTCATGGACGAGATAAGATCATTCGGAGTGTATCCGAAGATGATACTCAAGAGCGAGTACGAATAAAGCATGGATAATTATTTATTTAACAAACACTGATTTAACAAGCGAGGGTTTAAAATGGATGAATATGTTCACAAAAAAGTTGACAGAATAGAATTCGGATTCATGAGTTCAAAGGCCATAAAAGATATGGCATCTGCAAAGATAGTAACCCCAGAACTTTACGACAAGGAGGGCTATCCAGTAGACGGCGGTCTTATGGACATACGACTAGGAGTAATCGATCCCGGACTCAAATGTAAGACATGCGGCGGAAAATTAAAAGAATGCCCAGGACACTTCGGCTACATGGAACTTGCAAGACCAGTCATCCACATAAAATTTGTCACATTAGTATATGATTTACTCAGATGCACGTGCAGAGATTGCGCAAGAATCCTTATCCCAAAACAAAAGATCGACAAGGCACTTGAAGATTTAGACAAGGCAGAACTTGAAGGCGGACTCACAGCAAGAAGGGACAGGATAAAAGAGATAATATCTGAATTAAAATCAACAAACCAATGTCCTTACTGCAAGGCTAAGCAATTCAAGATAAGCCTTGAAAAACCAACATCATTCATCGAAGATGAAAAGAAAATATCTCCAATAGAAATAAGGACTCGAATGGAAAAGATGACTGATGATGACCTTAAAGTTTTCGGAATAAATCCTACAGCATTAAGGCCGGAATGGACAGTCCTCACTGTAATGCCGATACCATCGGTAACGATGAGACCATCAATCACGCTAGAATCTGGAGAGAGATCAGAAGATGACTTGACTCATAAGTTAGGAGATATAGTAAGGATAAACCAAAGATTATTCGAGAACATAAATGCAGGCGCGCCAGAAATAATAATTGAGGATTTATGGGACTTGCTTCAATATCACATAACTACATTTTTCGATAACGAGGTTTCTCAACTTCCACCAGCAAGACATAGATCAGGCCAGCCACTTAAGACCCTTACAGCAAGAATCAAGAGCAAGGAAGGAAGGATAAGACATAATCTTGCAGGTAAGAGAACAAATTTCAGCGCAAGAACGGTCATAAGTCCGGACCCGAGACTAGGAATAAACGAGGTAGGGGTCCCTAAAATAATTGCGATGAAGCTTACAGTTCCAGAGCGTGTTACTACATGGAATATCGATTATCTAAAACCATTTGTTTCAAGAGGACCGGACACTTATCCAGGATCAAATTATGTAATAAGACCAGACGGCAAAAGAAAGAGAATCACTAACGAAACAAAAGAACAATTGCTTGAAGAGATCCAGCCAGGATTCATAATAGAAAGACATCTGATGGATGGAGATATAGCAATATTCAACAGGCAGCCATCGCTTCATAGGATGAGCATGATGTGCCACAAGATACGAGTTTTACCAGGAATGACTTTCAGATTGAACCCAATCGTATGCGGACCATACAATGCAGACTTCGATGGTGACGAGATGAACCTGCACATACCTCAGACAGAAGAGGCACGCGCAGAGGCTGAAATACTCATGCATGTACCTACACAGATAATCAGCCCAAGATATGGACTTAGTGTAATAGGGTGCAACCAGGACTCGCAGACAGGGATGTACATACTCTCAAAGAAAGATTTCAAACTCACAAGAGAAGAAGCTGTAGATCTGTTATCAACTATAGGAGTTACTGACTTTTCGAAAATACCAGACAAGGAGATAATAAGCGGCAGGGATTTGATTTCGACGCTTTTACCAAAAGACTTCAACTTCACAGGATATTCGAAAGTCTACAAAGAGAATAAGGATGATCCAGATGCAATCGTCAGGATCGAGAAGGGTCATTTGAAATCAGGCGTACTCGACAGTGCAAATCTTGGAGAGGGTCAAGGATTATTGCTCAGAAACATTTACAAGCAATACGGTCCAGACTTCACCTCTGATTTCCTCGGAAAAATATTCAGGTTAGGGAACGCAGTGCTTTCAAATACTGGATTCACGACTGGCCTTGCCGATATCGATATAAATCCAGAAGCGAAAAAACAGGTCAGGGATATAATAGACCAGACATATTCAGAAGTTGACCAATTGATAAAAGAATACAATGAAGGGACTCTTGAGACTCTGCCAGGAAGAAGCACGAGAGAAACTTTAGAGCTTAAGATTCTTGAGAAACTTAACAGGGCAAGAAACAGGTCCGGAAAGATTGTCGCTGACAATGCAAAGATGGACAGTTGCCTTATGGATATGATAAAGAGTGGCGGCGCAGGAAACTTGCTTAACCTAGCTCAGATGTCTGCATGTGTAGGACAGCAGGCGATGAGAGGAGGAAGAATAAGCAAGGGATTTGAGGACAGGACGCTTTCAGTGTTCAAGAAGAACGACTTGAGTCCAGCAGCAAGAGGATTTATCAAGGAAGGATTCAAAGATGGTCTTAGGCCACACGAATTATTTTTCATGAGCATGACAGGAAGAGATAGCCTCATGGATACTGCATTAAGGACTCCAAAATCTGGATACCTATACAGAAGACTTGCGAACGCGATGCAGGACTTGAAGATAAATAATGATTTCACCGTAAGGGATGCAAGCAACAAGATTGTACAGTTCATGTATGGTGAAGACGGCATTGACGTAACAAAATCCGAGAATGGGATGATTAACGTCAAAAGAATCATTGAAAAGGTAATTTCAGAGGATTAAATAAAAAATAGTCATTTTGATTATCGAGGGTGCAAAAAAATGGACAGCAAAATATTCAAGGAATACGACGATCGGATTCCGCAAAAGATACTTGACGATGTGAAGGAGAATCTCCCAGATAAGGTTTCTGACTCTAAATTGAGAAAGATACTTGACCTTGTCAATGAAGAGTATAGGAATTCAGTAGCAGAGCCTGGAGAGAGTGTAGGATTAGTTGCAGCAGAATCGATAGGAGAGCCTTCGACGCAGATGACCCTTAACACATTCCATTTTGCAGGTGTATCTGAGATGAACGTAACTACCGGACTTCCAAGAATAATAGAGGTTCTTGATGGGAGAGCAGAGATAAGCACCAAGATGATGCACATACACTTTAAGAGTCCATACAGTGAAGGAAAGGACATAAAGAAGGTAGCCGAATCAATAAAGGAGACGACGCTAAGAGAGTATGTGAGCGAGATTTCAGTGGATATAACAGAATCCCAGATGATGATGACGCTTGATGAGGAAAAACTTTCAAGGGTAGGCATGAAATAATCAGGAATAATAAAAGTGCTCGAGAAAGCATTCGCGAAGGGTTATAGTTTCAAGCCTTCAAAAGATAACGAGAATATCTTGATAATAAAATCGACGTCAAAGGAAGACGACCTAAATAACTTGTACAAGTTAAAGGAGAAACTTCAGGACGTCTACGTTAACGGAATAAAGGGAATAAAGCAAGTACTGCCCGTAAAGAAGGGTGATGAGTTCATAGTCGTCACAGCGGGCTCAAATCTTAAAGATGTCTTCAAGTTAGAATTCGTAAATCCAGACAAGACATCAACAAATGATATATTCGAGATAGAGAGAATACTTGGAATAGAGGCCGCAAGACAGGCAATAATGGACGAGGTCAACAAGGTCATCGACGAGCAGGGCCTTAACGTCGACATGAGACATATAATGCTTGTTTCGGATATAATGACCACTTCAGGCACTGTGCTTGGAGTCAATAGATATGGTATTGTCAAAGAGAAGCCATCGGTGCTTGCGAGAGCCTCGTTTGAGACTCCAATAAAACATATAATGAATGCAAGCCAGAGTGGTGAGGTAGATTACTTGAGAAGCGTTATAGAAAACGTCATGATAAATCAAGTAGTACCTGTAGGGACAGGCCTTGCAAGACTTGCAGTAAAAGTGCCGTCCAAGAAAAAAGAGTAAAAAAATAACACGTAAGGAGTAATAATAAAAGCAAAGGGTAGGTCAAAATGTATGAAGAAGAGATAAGAAAATTATTGACGAGCAAGAAATTCATAGTCGGAGAGGAAGAAGTGCTTAAGAATGTCCGAAAGAATGCGCTTGCAAAGGTGTACGTAGCATCGAACGCTAAAAAAGAACTGCTGAAGGATTTGCAGAAATATTCAGGGCTATCTGGATTCCAGGTAGTTGATACTGCAGTGCCTAACGATGAGTTAGGAACTATATGCAAGAAACCTTTCAGCATATCTATTATCGGTGTACTTAAATAGTCAGGTAATCGGTACAAAAATGGAATTGTTGAAAAAAGGCACACCATTGAAAACAGTGTATAACGTTGATATGCTTCAGACTATAGGAATGTTTGAAAAATTCACTCATGCGCGCGTCAAAGATGCGTTTTACATCAAAGAGACGCTGACATTCATAGTCATGCAGGGAGATAAGTTCAAGGCTCTTGGCAAGGAACTGTCGAATCTCAAGAGGATGGAGCAGATGCTCCAGAAGAAAATCAAGATAGTAGAGTTCGACTCCGATGTCGTAAAATTCGTGTCGAACCTGATACATCCGTTCAAGGTCGAAAGTATAGTACATCAGGAAAAGACTATTGTCATAACCGATCAGGACATGAAGACGAAGGGCCTCTTAATAGGCGCGAAAGCACAGAACTTAAGGCTATATGAAGGCATCGTAAAGAAATACTTCGACATTGAAGAGATTCGCGTTATATAATAACACGAAATTACGTTTTTGAATTATGTTAAGTTTTGATTAACCAAACAAGAAAAATT
Organism: uncultured Methanosarcinales archaeon; assembly: GCA_964522135.1. Classification (GTDB taxonomy): domain Archaea; phylum Nanobdellota; class Nanobdellia; order Woesearchaeales; family UBA9642; genus UBA9642. Next base: position 7,761 of record CAZFVG010000002.1, read on the forward strand.
TGGAGGAATAAAATGGGTAAGAAGTCATCAGGATTGAATTCAGCAAAAAAATTGGCGAAGCGAAGAGCCAAGTTCAGATGGAACGATAAGTGGTTTGTAAAGAGAGTAACACACTACAAGGAAAGATCAGATCCTCTTGAGGGAGCATCACAGGCATCAGGGATAGTTCTTGAGAAGACTCAGATAGAGGCAAAACAACCAAATTCAGCGATGAGAAAGTGCGTCCGTGTACAATTGATAAAGAACGGAAAGCAGGTCACAGCATTTGCGCCAGGAGACGGAGCGATAAAACTCATTGATGAACACGATGAGGTCGTCATCGAACAGATAGGCGGAAGGCAGGGGAAAACCAAAGGAGATTTGTCAGGGATAAGATGGCAAGTAATCAAAGTCAATAACCAATCGTTGAATGCCCTGCTTAAAGGAAAGATAGAGAAGGCAAGGAAATAAATATTTTTTTTTTACAGATTATTTCCAAGTATATTTTTTCCTGATATTTTTTTTTCAAATTTGCTTTCGTATCATAAATTTAGTTTCATATCATGCGTGATACATTTTAAGGATTTTTTTGAACAGTCATTCTGTGCAACAAGGTGAAAAATATGGCAAAAAAAACTGAGAACACAAAAGATGTCAAAGAAAAGAAAGACGCTCCAAAGACTCCAGTCAAGGACGTTTCAAAGAGTAAGGATTCTTCAAAACCAAAACAGAAGCCTTCAAAGGTCGAGAACGGACACCTAGTCTCTGTCGAATATGTAGGCAAACTCGCTTCTGGCGAGGAGTTTGACAATAGTAAAGGTCACGGTCCGATACAGTTTGTTGTAGGAAGCGGTCAGGTAATAAAAGGGTTTGACAATGCAGTGGTCGGAATGAAGGTCAACGACAGCAAAAAATTTACGATACCTAAACATGAAGCATATGGAGATATCAATACAGGGCTTGTACAGAAGATACCTCTTGATAAGATGCCATCGCACATAAAGGATCAGTTGAAGGTCGGCGGATTCCTTGTAATGCAGTCTCCTCAGGGTCAACAGATCCCTGCAAAGGTCATAAAGCTTGACAAGGAAACAGTACAATTAGATATGAATCATCCACTTGCAGGTCAGGACCTGACTTTTGATATAAAACTTGTTGGTATAGATCATGCCCCTGAGGGTGATGGATGCGCTTGTGGTGGGGATTGCGGTTGCGGTGATGATGACTGCGGCGACGATTGCGAATGCGGTCACGATCACGGACATGAACACAAGCATTGAAATGATTTTTGTTTTATTTTTTGTTGATTATTTCTTATAAACGGGTTGTAAACTATGGCACACTTGGTCGCATGTCTCGGTTCAGGGAAAGGAACATGGACAGAATTGTCGAAGATAATTAACTCTAAGCTGTTCAATAAAGTATATCTAATAACGAACGATTTCGGGATTCAGACTTATACAAAACCGGATATCGTCGGGATAAGTATCGAGCTTATAAGATTAGACTTGGATAAGCCTGTTGAGGATATGGTATCTGATTTATATGTTGCTTTAAAACAGAATTTCTCTAAAGATAAACTTCAGGAACTCGATATTGCTGTCAATATAACATCGGGTACGGGAAAAGAGCATGCCGTCGTTATATCTACGCTCATGAAGTTAGGCTACGGCATACGATTGATAGAACTAGACAAGGACGGAAATATTCTAGAGATGATCTAGAAATTTTTTACGACATTCGAAGAATTATTTCTTTATGCTTATATATACTCTGTACCCTCTTTTCTTGCACAATTCACCTACATTTCCAAAGACCTCGAGCATTATTTTCTTTAGAGACTCACCGCCTTTATTGTGCGGCGCGACGAGTTGGAGCAGACCTTCTTTATTCAGATGTTCGTTTGACTGCTTTATTATGTCTGTACAGATTTTTTTTCCTGCGCTGAACGGTGGATTTGTTAGGATTACATCGAATCTTTTTCCATGGATATCTGGGTTAGAGAATATGTCGCTTTTTATCACCGTGCATATGATATCGTTCTCTTCGCAGTTTTGACGGCTCAGCTTCACAGCCCTATCATTGATGTCTGTCATCGTCATGATAACTTCCGGATTGTGTTTTTTTAGGATCATTCCCACGACACCATAGCCACATCCTAAGTCAAGGACCTCAGAGTCTTTTTTCGGTATCTTGCAGTTCTCTATAAGAAGTCCTGTACCAAAATCAAGCTCTTTCAAGGAGAATATGCCTGAACCAGAATTTATGATTACCTTTTCGCCCAGTAATTTCACTTCAAACCTTTCCTTGACGAAAGAAGATTTCGGATGTTCGCTGAAGTAGTGCTCCATTTTATAGTGTCTTTATTGTATTATGTTCAGAAGGTTGAATGCGAATGTATCTGCTACCCTGACGCTCTCGCTCACGTTGACTGATTCTAATATTATGCAATAGTTGTCTCTATATATTCTATTCTGTGTGCCTACAGCTTGATATATTACCAAAGTATCTTGCGATTGGTTGCTGCATGTTATGACTGGCGATTCTGTTGTGAGATTTCCTTGCTGGTAAGGTGCTGTAAGCGCTGACTTTACTTTCATGTTATATATATTATAACTTGTGCCTAAGAGCCTTGCATATTCTACGCCCGCGACCACCAATTGAGATGGCTCTTGAGGATCGATTGTTATATAGATAGTGCCGTTCGGGTTATTCTCAGAAAATGCTCTTATCAGGCCCACTGTCGTATTGTCTGTAGAAATATCCAAGACTTGACTAGGATTGTAGTAGAATGGTATATCATAAAGCTGGCCTCTTATAAGTTGCTGTGTCTGCCACTTGTTACCTTCATATTTTGTGAATTCATAATGATTATAGACAACAGTATTTTTACTCGTCGCGTTAGAATATAGGATTATGCCAGCGATGACAGCCGCTATGAATATAACTATTATACCAACATATAATGCGGAATTTTTCGTGTTATCCGTATCATTCTTGTCTTCAACAGATATTTCTTTATGATGTCCATCTGCAGATTTTGCTCCGCTCGTATTGTGATGCTCCGCACTCATTGCATGACCCCATAATACGTGTACACTATTCTGTCTTTTGCCGCTAATATGTCCTTTAGTTTAGCATTCATATATATACAATATGGATTGCCTGATGATGCCTCGAATCCTGTATCAGTAGATATATTTATTATGAACATAGGAGTATAATACGATGCGTTCATGCACGATATGACCGGCAATTGGTAATTGCTTGAGGCGTTGAGGATACCAAAATATGTCGGCTTATCTAACTGTTGCCCGAGGTCATATCTTATCGTATCTATAAATACTAGATCATCACTCGAGTTATCATTCGGATCAAAGGCGAATACCACCGCCTGAGAATTCTTCAGCAGCGGCGTTATATCAGAGCTGTAATTTATCCGTTCTATATCGCTCGGATAATAATAGAAGTCCATATACTTGTTATTTATCTTCGTCCTGTAATATGAATTCCCGTAATTATCCTGAATGACGCTGAAACTGTTCTTGTTATACTTGAGGTTTCCCGATACGCTGCCATTATCTATTATTGCATACCCTGCTATGCTTGCGACCATCAAGACTCCTACAATTATAGTCATTATGATATTAACCCTCTGCTTTCGTTTTTCTCGCTTGTCCTGTTTCATAGAACCCTTTGACCTATAAGATTATACTTATGAACGTATCGCTTGATTATTACTTTATAGTACGTCTTCTATAGGCTTTTTCTTGCCTGGAGCTGCTGATGGTTGCGCCTTCATCTCCTCAACTTCTTTCTGAAGATCGACTCCTAGCTCATTGAGCGCTGCTACGTGCATCTGCATCAATTGTTCCACTATTGATATTAATCTTGCCAATTCTGATCTCTCTTTTGCGAGTGTCGACAATGATCCCTTGTGGAAGCCTATCTGCTCATCTTTTGACGTCTTTTCCTTCTTCACTTCTTTCTTGACTGCCTTAGCCATGCTCATCACCAAGAATAATGAATTTTAAGCCATTTAAATAGTTTATTGATGATTAATCGTTGTCAAGAGTAAATATTTATAAACCTTCATTGAATACTATATCTATGGCAAATAACACGTTGATGATATCAGAAGCTACAGACGCTATATCGATAGTCAACCCTATAATACTCAAGATAATAGTCGCCGTGCTAGTATTCCTTATGGGCTTCATAATAGGGAAGGTCGTCCAAAGGATAATCATGAAGATATTCGAGATGAGCGATCTTGACAGGTTCCTTAGGAAAAAAACTGGCATGAAAGTGAAGTTTTCTGTCATAACAGCGACCATCGTCTCCTATTTCATATATCTCGTGTCTATAGTGATGGCACTTAACAGGCTAAACATAGCGGCCACAGTGATAACGACGGTCGTGACAGTGATAATCGTAGTTCTCCTGTCCTTTCTTGTATTTGGGCTTAATGATATGTTCGCGAACCTTTTTGCTGGACTGTTTGTAAGATTCAGAAAAAACATAAACCCCGGAGATTATATAAGAATAAAGGACAAAAGGATAGAGGGATATGTTGTCAGTATAAATGCCTTTAATATAAGGCTTGAGACACATAAAGACGAGAGTGTATTCATACCGAATATGGCGCTCTTCAAATCGGAGATAATAAAGCCGAAGAAAAAACCATAGAATTTCTTAATGATTTTTAATAGAATTTATATTTCTATTTAAGTTCTCTATATTCTAAAATATCAGCCAAAGACTAATTTTTGAAATTATTTTAGAAGTGTTCCTAATTCAAAAAGTAATGCTACAAGAATAAGAATGACTATTATCATATACCCGAGAGCTTTACGGTACCTTTCATAATTATTAGTTATTTGTGATGTTAATATTATCACAAAACCGATTAAGAGTAAAATAGCGCCTGATAAAGAATAAAGATTCTTATAGAAAAAAAACATAAGACTAATTGAAGCAACAATTCCTAAACCAGCAACAATAGAGAGAAATACATTAGTCAGCTTTTTTCTTGATTTAATCATCTTATAATATATCCCTAGAAGGATTAAGGCTATACCAAGACTGAATAATGAACTATAAAGACTATTGTAAAAAGTCAATATATTATAATTGTTGTAGAAAGATACTATAAGAGTTGCACAAACAATTGCTAAACCGATAAGAATTAATGCAATATTCTTCGCCCTATCACTTGCTTTAACCATCCTATATATCACCATACAAATGTAGGTTATACCCCCGACGAATATTCCAATATACCAATCAGTGTTTTTGTAGACAGATAATATAAGAAGTGCAATAACAATTAATATGCCGATAACAATATAAATTATACTCATCCTATCTTTTATTGCTGCTTTAGTCATCTTATCTCTTAGTAATCTAATTGCGTTTATATAGTTTGATGTTTTTTGGGTAAGAATTTAATCTTGACCTGATGTTCTGTTAGGGTTAAATTTTTGCCAATTTTAAAAGGACGAGTGCAAGAACGAGAATGACTAGTAATATATACTTGAGAGCTTTACGGTACCTTTCGTAACTATTCGTTATTTTTAATGTTAACATTATTCCTGAACCGATTAAGACTAAAACCATGGCTGATAATATATAATAATTCTTGTAGACAAAAAATATAAGAATAATTGAACCAATAAATGGCATACCGGAAGCAATATAAAATATTGCCTTATCCACCCTACCACTCGTGTTAACCATCATCCAATATATCCCTGCAGAGATTAAGAGTATACCCGAAATGAAGAAGAAACTATAAAAATTGGTGTAGAAAGGCAGTATACGATAATTATTGTAGAAAGATACTATAAGAGTTGCACAAACAATTGCTAAACCTATAAGAAGATAAGATAATGCAATGGTCCTGTCTTTTATTATTGGTTTAGCCATCTTATATATTACTGCACCAATTACTAAAACAAGAGTTGATAAATAATAATTATTGAGGAAAAAAATAAGTGACACACTAATAAGAATACAAACCAATGCATAAACTAATGCATTAGTCACCCTATCTTTTATTACTGCTTTAGTCATCCTGTAACTTAGTAGTTTAATTGCGTTTATATAGTTTTGCGTTTTGACTAATAATAATTTCAGAAACCAAGATTCTTAAACAAAATATATAATTTTCTTAGTATATTAGTTTCTATTTAAGTTTCCTATAGTCTAAATTTATTGGTTTTTTCATGCTTTTCCTTCCTTTTACCTCTTAATTTCATTTTAACCAATTCCAATACTCATGATTTTGATATGTATTGGCGTATTGATATAAATTCTTTAAAAGCGGACTTGATTCGTTTTTTATCTCTTTTTGCCTTAATCTGTACTCTACACCTATTCGTTTTACTATCTCTCTGAATATATCGTAAAGGCTGTAATTTTTTTCTTGAGTTTGAAACTGTTTTCCGATATTATTTAAATGATATTTTCAAAATCTTGCTTGATGCTCTTCAGTTGCAGTTATTGTATGTAGAAATTACTGTTCTCAGACCACTTTGGTTCTTAGTTTGTTACAACTGTAGAATTATATGTGTGGGCAATTCCAAAAAAACCTATGAATAGAACTGCTAATGCAATTGTTATTAAGAAGCCTACAATGCCAAGAACCAATCCGATAATGCCTAGCTTGGATTTGTCTTTTTTAATTGCGATAATACCAAAGATGATAGCAATGATTCCTGTAAGAAACCCTATTAGTGGAATAAATGAAAGTACTCCGAATACAATTGAAACAATCCCGAGAGTATTAGATTCTTCTTTTTTTGCCATCTTTGATTGAGGTAATCAAATGAAGCTTATAAAGATTCTTAAATAGAAACAAATATTTTAATAGAAATTAATTATTCAGTTTCTCGAGCATGCTTGAGACGTTCCATATCTGAGTCCTTATATATGATTGCAGATTCAAGTCCTCAGAGATTTCATCAAGACAATGCAAGGATTTTCCTATCCTTACAGAAAGTTCAGTATCATTGTTCAAATCGCCGATTATCTCATCGATCTTTGCCCGAACGTTCTTTGGAACCCCGTCATCGTTTTTTAGCGCTGTAAGCGCCTGCACTATATCGGCGCATTGCTGTTTGATTACTTCTTTACTCTTTGTCATTTTTTTTCTTCTGATTCTTATTCTCTAGAGATTTCATGACCTCTTGCTGCAGCTCTTCTGCTTTTGCCCTTAACTTGTCTTCCTGTTTCTCGATGCTTCCCACCCTTATCTTCAGCATCTCTTTTCTCTCTTCAAGGTCCTTCTTTAGTTTTTCCTTGTTTGTAAGCACCATTATATTTCCTATTATCTTGTAAGCGTTAGGTGTATTGTCTATCTCTGTCAGCGCTGTTTCTATCTCGGTCTGCTGAAGTTGGAATTGCTGTCTTTGAGAACCGAAATTTTCAAGATTCTGCTGTACAAGCTGTATCTGCCCTATTTTCTCCTGCATGTCGTTTTCCATTTTTCACTCCAATGATTTTCGAAAAATATTATTTGAGCGCTTTGGTCTTTTCCCAGACAATGAGCACTTTTGTTATAGTGTTGAATGCAGTTTTGAGAGCCGTGGCGTCATCTGCATGTATATTAAATATCAGGCCAGTTTTAGTCTTTGTTATAGCGTACGATGCCCTGTTCAAGTCTTTATCCTCTGAAGCAAAAAGCCTCTCTAGCTCACGACTGTCTTTATTAACCACTAATGTGGATTCGTACATGTTTAGCGTGCCTTTACTTTTGTTATAGATGTTCTTGGCTTGAATATCAGCCTTGAGCCACAATATGGACATCTGACCTTCTTTTTTATGTATGTATCAGCAACAATTTTGCTGCAAGAAAAGCATTTGTAATCGACCATTTTTTACCTCTAATATTTTATTCTGTTGATCTCAACGCAGGTGGCTTGCTTACAGTATATGCCCTGCTCGTGAATTTTTTGTTGCATTTTTCGCAGTGCCATATCCCTGTGCTTATCCTAGAAACCTTTGGATAATTGCAATGTGGGCATTTATGTTTCTTCTTCTGCTCAACTTCAATCAAGGCTACTTTTTCCCTGTTTCTCCTACCGTACCTTGTTCCGTATCTTCCAACGGCTTTGTAATGTTTCATAGACTCTGCCATCTTAAACCTCGTAAGTAACACTCTAAGGATTAAAGAGGGATTTATAAAGCTTTTTGTTGAATTAAGTGGGGTTGGCGAGATTCGAACTCGCATCGCAAGGTGTTTCGCAATATGACCCGAACCTTGAAGTCTAACCAAGTTATCCTACAACCCCATATTTTTTGATAAAATCGTACCTTGAGAATTTAGCCAAGGACCTCGCTTTCGTGTTCGTTCTTGTTGATATGGATTATATTTTCTACATACGACTCCATCTTAGGCTCGTGGCTCACAAGTATCATCTGCTTCATCCCTAATTCATACAATACGTCTCTCATCTTATCGAGCTGGTCCGAGCTGAAGCCATCTGTCGGTTCATCCAGGATTATCACATCTTTGGTTTTTATAGTGTTTATCAAATCGTTTATTACCTTATTGAGGGCAAGCCTATATGCTAGCGCGACAGACGTCTTCTCACCACCTGAAAGGTTCATGACCTCGGTCTCATAATTATTCTGAGTGATTACCGGGGTAAACTCTTCATCAACCCTTACATAGATGTTCTCGTCATCCATGAGCATCGAGAACCATTTCTGGAATAATTCGTTGAATTCCATGTGTATCTTCTGCATGACTGATTTCTCTATGGTTGACGTGAGATTTACTAGGTGTTCTGTTATCCAGAAATTCAATTCTCCTATGTAATTTATCTTTTGCTTGAGGATCTTTTTCTCGTCAATATTTTTTGACAGTTTAGATATCTCTGCATCATTGTTCTCCATGTCTTTTTTCAGGGATGCAATCGATATCTCTATGTCTTTTAGCGATGTAGAAAGCTTCTCTAACTCTGATTTTTTTATCTTGTAGTTGTTCTCGATATCTGAATACTGCGAGATTTCTTTTGATATCCTTTCGCCTTCTTCTGTGAATTTTTTGAGTTCATCAGTTATACCTTTTACAGCGTCTTCCAATTCTCTTTTCTGTAGCGACTTCTCTTTCAATGACTCTCCTATATGTTTCTTCACTTCGATATTGCTGAGTATCTTTCTGCCCTTCGATATGATCTCGACGAGTTTTCCCACATCCATCTTATCGAGTTTTTCTTTTTTTGAGTTAAGCTCTTCTATCTCTTTTGTCAATTGTGCCCTTAGGTCTTGCTGTTTTCCCAAATTTTCAAGCTTTATTATGGTCTCTTTCAATTCTATATCTGCCCTATGCATGTCTTCAATCTCATTTTTTATCCTATTGACTGATTCAGACAGGTCCTTTCTTTTCGCCTCGAATTCTAATATTTTCCTTTCGTTGTTCTGGACGCTTGCGTTCTCCCTATCTGATATTTTTATCTTGTGTGAAAAATCAACCTTCTGAAGGCATAACGGACACGTGTCGAGGTCCTTCAATTGGTTTATGATTTTGAGCGAACTTGCCTTGTTTATGTTCATCGTGTTTATTTCTATCGCTACCCTTTCAAGGTTCTCCTGTGATTCCTTAAGATTTCTTTCCACTTCGGATTTCTTCTCGAGCCTTTTCATTATTGATTGATGCTTGAACCGTAATGCCGCGACATCATCAACTATTATATTTTTCATATCTTTGTTCTTATCTTCAAGCCTTTTGCCTATTATCTCTTTCGCACTATTTATCTTACTCAATTTTTCTTCAGAATCCTTAAGGCTCATTCTTATCTCTTCCTCACTCTGATCTATCGCTCCCAAATCCTTCAATTTGGTCGAGTATTCGTTTATCCTATATGTCGTCATCCCTAAGTCTTTATTTCCCTTTTCTAGTTCTGCTTTCTTGTTCCTGATGTTTATGGCGTTTATCTCAAGATTCTTCTTGAAGTTGTTAAGTTTAGTTATGTCATCCTCAGAATTCTTCAATTCAGAGAGTTTCATATCATAGTCTGATTTGGCCTTCATGTGCTTTGACTGCTCTTCAACCATCGATTTTGAAAAATCCTCTTTCTTCTTTTTTCTATCCGAGAATTCATTTTCGAGCTGTTCCAAGTCTTGCGCTCTCGATTCGTATATCTTTTTTGTATTGCGCAATTCCTTTGCGTATATCAAAGCGTTTTCTCTTATCCTCTTATACCTGTCTATATTGAATATCTTCCTTAATGTATCGAGCCTTTCGTCACGGCTTTCGAAAAGTATGCGTTTCATCTCCTCTTGAGGCGCATACACAGTGTATCTATAGATTAGCGAAGTGTTTTTGTTGAGCAGCTCCTCAGGATATCCGAACATCTCCAGAATTTTTGATTTTAATTCTATAGGCGTTCCATCAAACACCATGTTGTCTGTTATTATCTGTCCTGCCTCCTGGCTTACAGTGTTGTCCTTTCCTCTCTTTAATTTTCTTACAACTTTCATGTTCTTTCCATCAAGCTCGAACTCGAGTTCAACACTTCCATCCTTCTTTCCGTGCCTTAGGAGTGTGTTTCCGGAAACGTCCCCTTTTATGAGTCCGAACAATGCGAATTCTATAGCAAGAAGTATCGTCGTCTTCCCTGAGCCTATATCCCCTAAAAGAAGGCTCGAACCCTTATTGAAACTTATATTTTGAGAGGTATACGACCTAATATTATTCAATCTCAGGGATTTAAGGAACATAATGCAAGAGAATGGAAGGCGGTTTAAATGTTTTTTTATTAGTAACATTTTTAAAAAGCTTAAGGCATCTTAGCCATATAGCCCCGTAGTCTAGCGGTCAAGGATAGTGGCCTTTGGAGCCATTGGCCCCAGTTCGAATCTGGGCGGGGCTATTGCTACTTGTGTGATATCGGGGGGTCTATTTTCATCACACGATATCACACCATTCTAGAATGTAAATTCTTTATATTTATTAGAATTTCAATAAACATGTTAAGAGAAATTGTTACTTCAGGTGTTTATAATTATTTTTTTGGTATTTGCATGTAATATGCACCGTTACCAATATAATCGCTAAGCCCTGTAACTGTTGCTATTCTATATATCCTTTTCTTTATTTGGAGAGCTCTTGCTCCAATTCTCTCTCCACCTACAAGAAATTCCGAGGGCAGACCGTTTATTATCTTCTGTGATTCAAGAACTTCAAATGCAGTATGTGTCAATGCATCTAAGAATTTTTGACCTCTTTGATAAATCTCTTGTGAAGTTACAACCTTGTGTTCAATGTCTTTCTGAATTCTATCATGGTCAACCGATATAATTTGGTATTCACGCATATGTGTTAGAAGTATGTATGTATTAATAAATTTTACGTCCTTCGTAAAAACTCATTCTGAAATCCTCGATTTCTTCGTGTCCAGCTAGGGCTTTCGTATTATTTGTGCTCTTCTGTTGTTCTAACCCTGCACATTAGCGGACAACAATCAATTTCCACGTCGACGTTTCGTTAGTCCGTCTCTGGGCAGGGCTACTGCCACTTGTGTGATATCACAGGAACCTTCAATGTTTTTTGTATTCTTTTATGTATCTTTTTATTATGTATGATGTGAATGTTTCTTCTTTTTGTCTTGTTTGGCTTCTTTCTAATGCTGTGTAGTATGCATTTCTGTTTGTGTACTCAATATTTAACATTGGATAGCCTAAACTATTCAAAGTATGGTTCATCATTAATCTCGATATTCTTCCGTTTCCATCGCTGAATGGATGGATGGTTACAAATTTTAGGTGTACTAACGCTGCCATTATTACTGGATTGATTTTTCCGTAGTATTTATTGTACCATGTAAAGAATTCTCTTAGTAATGTTTCTAGCTCTGCTGGTAGTGGTAGTTCTACTTTGCTTCGCGCGATAGCTACTGGATGTTTTCTTATTGTTCCTGCTATTTCTGGATCTGCTTCTTTGAATAATTCTTTATGCCAATACAAAACTGTTGCTAAATTGAGTTTATTTTTATTCTCTAACATTTTGTAGAATACTTTCTTATGTGCTTCTGTTTCCTTGACATCTTTGATTGACTTATTTTCTGGTGTAATATTTTCTTGGAGAAGATTAGCTGTATCCTTTAATGATAGTTTTGAACCTTCTATTTTATTAGTATTATATGTGAATTTAATCATGAAGGATTCTATGTACTTATCTTTGTATGATTGTGGATAATTCTTAAATTCTTTAGTCCAGAATTCTTTGATTGTTTCTAATTCTTTAGTGTATAGTTCTTCAAATAGTTCATATAGGAATTTCTCTTTTAATCCATCGATGTTCTTTGGTACTTTATCGCCAAGATATATTCTTTTGTTCTTAAAACCTTTTTCTGTTCTTATAGTATGTTCTAAGTAGTAGTATCCCTTGTTTCCTTGTTTGACTATTCTTATATTGACCATAACATAAACATACGTCACATATATATAAATTTAACGATTTATGGAGAAATGTGACGTATAGATTAACTTGAAATATCTAGATCAAAATCGACCCTGCAGGATCACCCCTACAGGTTCGGTTTGGGCGGGGCTAGTAGTTATTTGGATCGTTTTGTGGGCTATTTAAAATGGCTCACAACGATATTTTTATTCTCTTGAAATTTTATTTCTTCAGATTTTTTTACGGAATTTTTTTGGATGTTAATAGCCCCGAATTTAGAAATTGATTTATGCTTAAAGTTTGTAGCTCGCACAGGGTTACATTTCTCAAAATATGTTCTATTTTTTTAGCAACATTTATAAATTGCTGATGTTTAACGTTAGTATTATGGGTAAGCCTTCCAAAGAGTATAAAATTGTTGAACTTTTTTTTAATGAGCCTTCTCGGTATTGGCATTTTAAAGATATTGTAAAATTTGCAAAGATTAGTGAGAATCGTGCGAATTTTTGGCTTAAAGATTTAATTAAAGAAAAAATAATTATGTATAACAAAGAATCTGGCAAGATGCCTTATTATACTGCAAATTTTGATCATACAAATTATAAGACTAAGAAAAAGCTTTATGCTCTAGAAAAATTTTATGAAGCAGGATTTTTTAAACATTTAGAATCATTAAACGCTAAAACCATAGTTATTTTTGGAAGTTTCTCAAGAGCTGATTGGCATTCAAAAAGTGATATTGACCTATTTATTATTGGAAATGATGAAAGTTTAGAGAAAGGAAAATTTGAAAGTATTTTACACCGTGAGATACAATTATTCTCTTTTAAGACTCAAAAAGAGATAAAAAATATAAATCCTGACCTTATTAGTAATGTTATTAACGGATATTTTGTTAAAGGGGAAGTACAAAATATTATTGGAGATACAAATGCCTAAAAATTTAACATTAAAAGAATCATACAATAAGTGCATGACTGAAGGTAACATAATTCCACAAGATAAAGTAGATATTAATAAAATTAAGTCAATGATTCAAATAGCAAATGATGATTTAGAAAGTGCAAAATCATTATTAAAAGAAAAACAGCCAAGATACGGATCAATTTACAAATTACATTATGCAGCAATACATCAAATAACAGAAAGCTTATTATTATTCGATAAAGTAAAATCATACAATCACCAATGCCTATTCTCATATCTATGCACAAAACATCCAGAACTAGACTTAGACTGGAACTTCTTCGAAAAAATTCGAACAAAAAGAAATGGCGTAGAATATTACGGAAGCCAAATAATAGAAAAAGACTGGAAAGAAATAAAACTACAACTAGAATTATACATCAAAACAATATCAGACGCAGTAAACAATAAGATAAAAAATTATAAATAAAATTTCTAATATCACAGGTGACTACAAAAAAATAATGTAGACACCCGAAAAATCAGTTTAATACTATACCTTTCATTTTTTTGATTAAATTTATATTATAAAGAAAACTTCTTATTGTATTAGAGGAGATGCTGAATCAATGGAGAACAAATCAAAGTTTGCTGAAATTGAAATACAGTTCGTTGAATTATTCTGTGATAAAGATAAAATATCTGTAGATATCGGAACGGGTATTTCTGGTCCATATACTCAAGAGATGCTTCGATATAGTAAAGGAGTTTATTCGTATGAGCCACATCCAGTAAGTGCTCAGCAGATAAGAGACAAGTTCGGTAATTCAATAGTGTTTCGTGAAGTAGCAGTTTCTGATAAGGTTGGTGTTGCTGTACTGTCTACTCCGGTGAAAGAAGGATTGCTACCAGGTGATTTTACAGGAAAATCTGACCTTTCTAGTATATATAAAGATTTTAATAAAAAAGGAATTGAGTCGGCACGTTATGAAGTCAAAACAACGACTATTGATGCTGAAAACTTCCCGCCAGTTTCACTAATCAAGATTGATGTTGAGGGCGCAGAAACAGAAGTGCTTAATGGCGGCATGAAAACTCTTAGAACTCATAGGCCTTATGTAATAATTGAAATGGATGAACAACACAGGGTTGGGACACTCCGTTTGAACACATCATTTTTTGAGAAGCTTGATTATAGTGGTTTTTATATAGAAAACAAATCGCCTCATCCTATTCGCGAATTTATAGATAGTGGAAGAGTTAACACTGATATGAGTGTAGATTCGGGTAATATCTATAACTTCTTTTTTATACCTCATGAAAAAATGAGCGTTATGAAAGGAATAGAGACTAAACTAAGGGATATGTGACCTTACCAGGGCTACTAACACTTTTGTTACATTTGTGGACAATCTGATGGGTTCCTCGACGGTAACACAGCAGGTGGGTTGATGGGCGGGGCTATAAATACTCACGTGAAATCACAGAGACCATCATTTGCACGTTTTTTTATTATTTGAAGAAAAATATGTTTTATTAAGAAGAATTGTCCCCGATTCTACTAATTCTGGGATAGCATAGCGAATCGAGGACTGTGAACATAATTATTGCTTTAGGTATGTAATGTGCCCTGGGGTGTAGATTTGGAATCATGCCATTTGGCTGTATATTTGTTCATATAAATTTTTTTTAGATCTTCTAAATTATCTGTTTCCTTCAAATTTGTCAAATCGCCTTTTTTAAGAATTGTGCCCCCAATTGTTAATCCTTCTCCGAAAGTTGCAATAAATAGGTTGTCATGCATATTTAGATTTCTTCTTATTATATCTTCTAAGCCTATTGCTGTTGATGCAGAAGAGGTGTTCCCTATTGCTTGAACGCCGTGTGTATAAACCGATTCTGGGTATAAACTTAACCGTGACATTTGTGCTTCTATTATTCTAAGATTTGCTTGATGTGGTAAAAAATAAAATGAGGACTTTAAATTCGATGGATCAACATTGCATATAGTTAGTATTTCTGGCATAATAGTTGAAGCAAATTTGTAGATTGCCCTTCCATTGTGGTTCATCAATCCTGCATGAGGAACTTTTAGTGCATCATTATTTTGTGTATGTGTTCTTATCTCAATATTTTGGATAGAATAATAATACGGTACATCCTTATTTGTTAAGATAATACATGCAGCACCATCGCTAAATAGCATCTGGTCAGTGCTTAGAGG
>CAZFVG010000003.1:0-4368 GCA_964522135.1 uncultured Methanosarcinales archaeon
ATACTCTGCCATAAAAAACATCCTTTCAAAAAGTTGCGATGCTGAGAAAGCGAATTTTAAGTCCGACCTTGACCTAATGATAGAGAAATACACATCGTATGGCTCGGTAAATAAAAAAATGCTTTCAGTACCATGTGATTATACCAGCGTGTGCTTTGTCGATGGAAGCATGATAGGAAAGCCTTTAGGTGACTGCCAGAATCGCGTGATAGGAGACGCAGCAGCATCTGGGACTGAACAGAACATATTCGTCATATCAAACAAGCAGACGATAGGAATAGGATATAGCCCGCTCATAAGCCTTCCATCAGGGCAACAGAATAATTGCACGTGCATATCAGTCGAGAACAGTAATTTTTATATAACATTCAATGGCAAGGGATCAAGTGTAGAGATCAGCGCAGGATGAACATATCATGGAAATCAAGAAAGGAAAAAAAGGCGTTGTCGATGTCCAGTTCAACTGGATATTCATAATGATAGCAGGATTCGTCATATTCTTATTCATCATAAGCATCGTACTCAGCCAGAAGAAGAATGCTGATGCCCAAGCGGCAACATCTGCTGCAGACCAGATCAATACAATACTCGAGAGCAAACAGCAGTCTACAGATGTATATTCAGAGATAAGCATGCCGAGCACAGACATGGCATTCAGGTGCGACCCTGACACCAAGATATTCAATTTCAAGATAGGCGGGGCTGATAGAGTCGCTCTTCCGACAGCAGTAATATTTGCCCCAAACCAGCTCGAAACGAATAAGATTCAAGTGTGGAGCCAAGAGTTCGACATGCCTTTCCCCGTCACAACTTTTCTCTACATAACATCATCAGACAGGGCGATACTAATATATAACACGACGATGAGTTCATACGTGAAAAACCTGTATGACTCCCTGCCAGGCAACATCACAAAAAAATATATCTCTGATCCAACTCAATATCCAGACTTTACGAACAGAAGGATAGTGTGCTTCGACGGAGATTGTCCGGTCACAGGGGTCGACTACTTGAAGATAACTCCTGCAGGAAGCATCGATTATGGAAATGTAACGTTCCACAAACACGGGGTCGCCGAAGTCACAGAACCATACATGAGTGTGGAATCATTATACGGCGCAATATTCAGCGACGACGCAGCATATTATTCGTGCCAGATGACGCGTGTGTTCGATCAGTTCGAGATAAAAAGACTTCTTGTACAGCATAGGTTAGAACTATTATCTGCAGATTCTATAACATCGAGCTGCAAGAACAGCCTTAGCGTCGCCCTGAACGATCAAGTGATGTCGATGAAAGACGCATCGTTCAACTGGGATAACGTAACGAACATCATGCAACAATCATCACAACTCGCGACGAGAAACTCAGATCTTATCATAGGAAGCTGTCCAACAATATACTAACATGACTCACCAAATAATAAGAGATAGAAAAAAGGCACAGATACAGCTCGGAGAGAGCACGGCGGTAATAATAATCGTGATAATAATCCTAGTCATAGGCATAGTCTTCTGGAATAGGATAAACAGCTCAAGCATACAGTCTGCATCTACACAATCACAAGAACTTGATGTTATAAGCGTAGCTAATATTGTCTCAGAGCTACCGGAGCTGAAGTGCTATGATTCTGGCGTCAACGAAGTGAAATGCCTTGATTGGCATAAGATACTCGCCATGAATGAGACAATAAATGATCCGACAGACAGCATGGCATTTGAGTTCTATAATAATTATTTCAAGAATTCAAGGATAACGATAATGCAGACATATCCGGACGACATCAACATAACCATATACGACGCAAAATTAAGCAACAGCACAACAACCCTTCTCATACCAATACCAGTCAATATAAAAAATTATGCGACAGGACAGACAGGATATGGTCTTATAGTTGTAGAGGGATATTACAAAGGATGAAACCGTCAGACCGCATCAAAGAAAGAAGGATAAAGAATAAGTCCAGAGGCCAGATGGAGGTATTCGGGCTTGCAGTCATAGTCATACTTATATCCATAGGATTTTTCATATATGTATCATATAAGGTGCAACAGAAGCCTCCAAACGTCCAGAAAGAATACACGAACGACAAACTGGCAAATGATTTCGTACTATCGATACTCGATGTAAACGTCAGGGAATGCAACTCATTCACCATCAAAGACCTTGCGATAGATTGCGCAAGAGACCACAGGATACAATGCGGAACAAAAGACTCATGCTACATGCTGAACAAGACGATAAACACCCTGCTCAATAGGACATTCATGTCGATGGATACTAAATTCAGGTTCTTTTCAGAGAATATACCGGTAGGGACTAGCGGAAACGAATTGATTAATATAACATATCTTGGCTGTGCATCTGATTCGGTGCAGGGACAGAGAGGGAGGGCGATAATCTCTCTATATCCTGTCCAGCGCAACATATATTTAAACATGAACATATGCTATTCATAATTTATCAGCACATATGTGCTATGAAACTCATAATTGATAGAAATATTTATAATACGTCTGAGGCAATAATATAAGTAAAACTATAATTTATTACGTTGGAGCTGTAAATAATGGGAGATGAAGGAGGGGTAACATGGAGCAGGCTTGTGATGATAATATTCACAGTAATTGCGATAATAGTGCTACTGCTGCTAGTTACTGCAGTTTTCCTGCTTCCGATATTGACCAGCTAGCAAAACGCGGCAAAATCGGCGTGCATTATTAAAAGATGATTATGAAAAAAATAAAAAACAAAAGATAATGAAAAATATTACGGGTGATTGATATGATTCCAGAAGGAGAAGAAAAGACGACAAGCAAACTGAGTATTGGACTTATTGTGTTATCTTTTTTTCTTTTGCTAATCCTTATACTCGTTGTCACGGGATATTACAAGAAAGCCATATCTTTCATAAATCCTGATATCGAGAATTGCAAGGGTGGCTCGTGCCAGAATACATGTATGGCAGGGACTGAAATAGAAGCAAGAAACGTAAAATGCAGCAATCCCTCCAAAGTATGCTGCCTTCTGAATAATAGGACGGCAAGTCCTGAGTGTGCTGGCAAGAGCAAAGGTGATGTGTGCGGAACGCTGATGCTATGTGACGATTATAACGTCTGCGTAACACGTTGTGAATATTGCGCCATAAACCCTAATGATACAAAATGCGGGGTCAGCGATCTGTCAGGAAAAATTGTAGACGCCCTGGATTCAAGTTTCAGTTGCGGCTGCAGCGAATCACAGTGCATAGAGTTCGACAGCAGCAAGCTAGGCACGTGTGTCAAAGGGTTCTGTCCTTCTGAAGACACCGTAGGCACAGGAAGAATGTGCTGCTCAAGCCCATACAAATAGGACAAGATAATGTAGACAAAAACATTGAAATTATACACAATAATACTAAAAAATGGAAAATAAAGCCCAAGTAAGTCAAGTCGTCGTCATGATACTAGTTCTGATGGGCGCCATAGTGATATTTTTGTACATCGACAAATTTACAGGACAAAATGAATTGGAGCAGTCGATAAATAGATGCAGGGCGAGCGTAATACTACAAGCGGCGTCTACAGTTGAGCCAGGTATAACAGGAAAGACAAGCCCATTGCAGCTAGATTGCGGCAAAAGATACGTAAATTTCTACAACACGAGGGTCGAGATAGGACTGAGTCCAGATTCTACAAAACCTGTGAGCATAAATTACGGCGGCAAACAGGTCAATCAATTCTCTAAACTCAATGATTTCGTCGTCAATCAAGTGCTTGCTGAGGAGATGCGTGTATGCAAGTTTGAATTCCTCGACGGGCAAAAAGATATATTCCCGAACGAGAACAATAACGCATTTTCAAACCAAAATGTCTGTTTCATATGTTCCGAAGTTAGCTTCCAAGACAGCGTAAGCACTAATTCATTTTATGGACTTGTTCAATACACTAATACTACGACAATAAAGAATGAGGACATGACATATTACCAATATCTTACACAGCAATCGGTGTTCGAAAATACTGTGTGGGCGCAGCCAGACTACAAGCCCGGAACAGATCTTTCTATAGGCTCATTTGATAAGAATAAGAGATATGTTGTGTTTTTCGAGAGGATTGCAGTATCTTACGTTGGCAAAATAAATATATTCTTTCCTCCAGGCATGAGCAGGGCTATGTGGGTTGCAATAGCTCCGGAAGATTCAATAAATAATTATTGTGACGTGCAGGCAATATGAACATGAAAAAGTTAGCATCTTCTAAGGGCGGGATGAATATATTCGTCATAATAATACTTGCTCTCCTTGCGCTGATAATATTCACACTTTTCTTGTATAAATCATACACTAATCTACAAGAGAGTCTTGCTGTGCAGAACTGCAAGGTC
>CAZFVG010000003.1:4378-23117 GCA_964522135.1 uncultured Methanosarcinales archaeon
TTCAAGATACATATAGGACTATAGCGACGAACATAAAGTGCCCTACAAGAGAGATAATGATACCTGATTTGAGCAAGGCAAAGGATACTATCGCAGAAGATATACATCGATGCTGGTACGAGTGGAACAAAGGCGATGGAGAATATTTCAAGGGTGACGGAACATTCTGTCACGTATGCGGCATATATGCATTCAACGAGAAAGGAAAAGAAGTCGATGGATTTGTACAATACCTTAATACTCAATCTATAAAAGTAAAATATCCAGGCGATAATACTGGAATGACATATATCAATTATCTTGCACCATATAAGAGCGCTCCAAATGCTCCATCAACGGCTGGATCGATAACAACAACAGACGTCTTGAATACATCCAAGACATACGCGACCATATTTATATATAGCAGCGATAAGTCATGGCTTACAAAATTCTTTGAGGGAAATGGACGATTAGGCACAATAGCAGCAGGAGGGGCTGTCGTGCTCATCGCAGGGGCCGCAGTTATGACATCTGCAGTGAGCGTTCCTATAGCAATAATTGCGGCAGGAGCAGGCAGCGGCACAGTCGTAACAGGCATAATAGGCGGCAATGATTTCAAATACGCTGCAATGATCCGTTTTACAGAATATAATTCTACCGAACTTGACAGCTTCAACTGCGAAAATCTTGCTGTAAGTCAAGTTTCGACAGGAAAATGATTAATAAGCTTTGTAGTTTTCTAGCATCGACCTTAATAAAATAGAAACATTTATATTTATTCTTCCTCAATAAAACCTAATGGTTATGAACAAGAAAGGAGATTTCGTTGAATTCATGCAGGATTATGGTCTTGTGATATTATTTCTTGTTGTTATGATCATATTATATCTTGTATTGAAAGATAAAATATTAAGCTAAAATTTAACTGCAGACCTAAAAATATCAATAGGTCAGGAGAAACAAACCATGGATGAAGAGACGCTAAGCATGCTACGAAAACTCGTAATAGCTATGGTGATAATACTTCTCGTCGGAGTCATAATGTGGTCACAAGTTTCAACAATAAAATTATGGATAGATGAATTAGGAAAAAAATACAAGCCTCCTGAACTCCAGTTCACAAACAATTTCCAGATAACAGCTACATACGTAGGAATAGCGGGCGCCGTTCCTACATGCGCGAATTCTGGTAATACATATGAATGTCCAGTCAACACCGTAGTCAACTTCAAAGTAGGCGTATACAACGGCGGTATCAAGCAAAAAGATATACGCGGCAGCCCCAAGGCATGCCCAGACACAGCTGACTGTACAACCAATATATTCACAATAGGACCGAGCGGCAATCAGTGTATAGTCATACAAGGAGAGACAAAAGAATGCGATGGCGCATCCTACCAGTTCACAAAGCCTGGAAGATATAAGGTTTTTGCCGGCGCTGAATGCATACTTGACCCACAGTATGGGTGCATGGATCCTACCCAAACGACACCAACAAGGTCAGACAATCCTAATAATTGGATAACTATAATCATAAGTTAAGGCTTATAAAACCATATATTGTCGGTTAATCCTCTAAAATCATCAAAAAATTTATAAAGAAGATTAGCAAAGAACGAGTATACCTAGTGAGGTGTTTCAATATGAACAAAAAAGGCGTCGAGTTAAGTATGAATGTTATTATAATTGCGGCAATAGGATTATTGGTGCTGGTTATTTTAGCAGTATTAGTAATAAATGCTAGTGGTAAAGCCCAAAGCGGCACTCAGGCATGTACAGTGAAAGGCGGACTATGCCAGTCAGGATCAACATGTTCTACAGGAACACAATCAGTCTCTGGCGGAATATGCAGTGCTGGACAGACATGCTGTAGCCCATTCGTGGCCGGCGGATAGATTAATTTAAATTAATTTTTTCTTTTTCCAACATGAGGTCTAAAAAAGGTGTCGAGTTATCAGTAAACATGATGATAGTGATTGTTATAGCATTATTAGTTCTAATAGTACTCGTCTACATTCTGATGAACGGCGCCACAAATTTCAATAAGGCAGAGAACTGCGGTTCTACAGGAGGGATATGTACACCGACAACCACTGGATGCAGCGGTGATCATCCAATACCTGCTTTCGGATTCTCAGGATGCGATAAAGATAAGGTGTGTTGCATAAAGGCGGGATCATGAAGAAGGGAGTAAGCAGTACAGTAGGAATAGTAATTGCGTTCATCCTGGCCGCGATATTAGTGTGGCTCGGTATAAATAATATCGGTAAAATCGGTACGACACTCAATAAGGCGGCTTCATGCGATACCATTAAAGGCATAGGCAATTGCATTGCTGAATCAGACTGCAATATTGGAATAACACAATTTATAATGCCTGAACTTGGAAGTGGGGTGTGCGGAAAAGATAAGGTCTGTTGCGTAAATCTTGGCGATACGGAAAGTAAAGATCCGAGATGCGATGGAAAAAAGGACGGCGATATATGTGACAGCCAGACGGCACCTGATGGAAGAAAATATGTAAAGAAATGCAACAAAGCTCTCACATGTGTGACCGAATGCGATTACTGCAACACAAACAGAAATTCTCCAGACTGCTCAGCAAACATCAATACATTTGTAACTGATAACCGCAATTATATGTGCGTAACAAATCCTACTAATAAGACATCATGCCTCGACATGTCACAGAATACAAACGTAAGCTTGAGAAATGTACTCGAAGGATATTGCTATAGCAATACAGACT
Source organism: uncultured Methanosarcinales archaeon (assembly GCA_964522135.1). GTDB lineage: Archaea > Nanobdellota > Nanobdellia > Woesearchaeales > UBA9642 > UBA9642. The sequence continues at coordinate 7,110 of CAZFVG010000003.1, forward strand.
GGTGTTGTGCATCATGAGAAAGATGAACAAGAAAGGGATAGTCGAAAGAACTATAGAAATTCTGGGTTACGTGTTATTGTTCCTTATAGTCTTTATAATATCATTTCTTTGGGTATATAACTCCCAGAAGAGCGCTGCAAAGAATCTTGGACAGATAGAGAGCTGCGGGGTAATAGGCGCAGGCGTAGGACAATGTAAACCTCAATGCGCCTCTGGAGAGCAATCATTCGGAAAGATTGGCTGCGCAACAGGTAACTGCTGCATATCTACAACGAGCGCGCTCAAAGAAACTATGTTACCTTCAAGTTACGGAGAAGGGGATTCACAATATAATTTTAACATAGCATATACAGGATTATATGATTTCACATTATCAAATATAGGAAACTGCAAGTTTGACAATCCTCCAACGAACACGGCGTTAGTATGTGTAGACGGATCACAGGTGAAGATACCGATGAAGGTCGGAATAACAAATATCGGCCAGCAGTCTGTAGACGTCCGAGCAATGGCCGTCATCATAAAGAATGATGATGCAAGTACAGAAAATGATGTACAGGGAGATAGTACAATATCAGTACCGACAGGAACTCCATCGACCACGAATCCTCCAGAAGCTAAAATTGATGTTGTGATAAAAGACGTTGCCGGAAGCACAGATGACAATTATAAGATATATCCGTATGTACTATGCCAGAGCACAGGGTGCAAGAGTGCAGACACGAAGAGCCGAGGGTTATTGAGAAAGGTCGAGGGCGATCAGACGTTCATCAGCGTAAGGTTCGCGAAGAGTCTAAGTTAAAATGTCTAGGAAAATAAAAAATTCTAAAAAGGGAGATATAGTATTGACGTTTTTGGTGCTCCTATTAGTAGCCGGGGCAATGATATATTACGTGTCATCCTTCACAGGAAGCATATGGGGTGTATTCTTTCCGTCTCCGGACAAAGCAACTATAAAATCATTCGAGACAATCTACACTCTTATAAATTCGAAATCCTACTCGGGAAAACAATATGATTCGGGAATCATGAACATATATCTGAAGGATGGATACAGGATATTTCTTTTCGGACCTGATGGGTTACAATGCGGGGCACAGCAAACATCTTCAGTTGATAATCAAGGAAATATCATAACAAATAGTGCGAGTGTAAAACTTCCCCTTCCAAAAGAATGCACAGCAGGAAAAAACTGCCTATGCCTCTACAAAGATCAGCCATTGAAAGAGGATATAGAGAAATATCTCATAGAATGCAAACCATTCGATATATTGTTCTCTATCGACACAAACTATCTTCAGTTCAATAACAAAGATTGCAGTGCGGTAAAGAATCAGCAGCAATACAGCAGCTACATAGTCGCCCATAAAGAGATAGCTGACAAAAAATACATCTACATAATGCAATTGAATGATGCTAACAGGGCTCTTGACGCCAATTGGAAGATATTCCAATGCAAGACGACGAACACAAATGACATATGCTACGGGAAACAGGACGGCGATCTCGTCCTGTATACTGATACGACAAAACTGAATCAATTATATGATTTCTGCAAGACACAGAACCCAAACTACAAATCAATAAGCGCGAGATGCACATATGACACTGACCTGAAAGATTGCAAGCCAGATTGTTCTGTAGGCGACACGTATAAAGATTGCCAGAATATGTATCATAAATGCTCCGATTATAACACTATTCCAGGCATAATGCCTTTCATCAAAGACAATAGTCCTGAATACCAATTGTGTATCAATGATGCAAAATACTGCAACATAGGGAATTGCGGAGCCCAGGACGTTTCGATATATGGGTGCAAGCAATCGTCGAGCGGACAGGTGAATGATAATTCGCTTGCTACAAATGGATGCATACTCCCAGAAAACTGCAACCCACAATATAGCAATGTACAAGGGACTTACGGAACGTTCCAATATCTTGCATCGTATGATTACACAGACAGTTCATGCCAGAAATCATTTTCGGATAATTTCTATACACAAAAGACAAACATATACGCGTGCAATATTGAAGACAGTGTTACGTACAGCGCATGCAAGCAATATGTAGATACAAATGCCAATCAATGCGAATTGAAGACTATAGTTCGCGATTCATGGGTATGGATAACCCATTACAATCCATCATGTCAATCAGATATCGACAAACTTTTTGTAAAAGTAAGGTTCTGCGGACAGGTTGTTCAGACACCACAAACTCCATAATATCCGTAATTCTCCGTGTTCATAAAACCATAACATATATAAACATTCTCCGTCAATACAATAGCGATGAGGCGGTTAGGAAAAAGAGGGATGGAAGACAAGCTCACGTTCTTGATATGGGAGATAATCGTCGTTGCGATACTTGCGATTGCACTCTGGGCCGCCGTCAGAGGGATAGCGACAAACAGCATGTATTGGAAAAGATATCACTCGGCAGACATGGCGATGATAACAGACATCGAGCATACGGGTCAAGGAGATTTCAGCATAAACTATGACATAAAAGATATAGAACATAATTTTTTCACGAATATATACGTCATAAAAGATCATATATTCAATGTCTTTCTCAGGACGGACTCGGTATTCGTATACGATGGACTAGATGATAAATTCCCGCAGAGTTTCCTGTTCGGCAAATCATCGAAGATAAAGGTCATAGAAAACAATATGACAAGCGATTTTCTAGTCCTATACAGGCAACAGAATTCAATACATCTAAGCAATTATTACGTCGCTTCATCCGCGAATTGCCCGAGCATAGATACATATAAGGATATAACCAATCTTACGTTCAGTGTCGTTCCACTAAGCGATGGCACAAAAGATTATGCGCAATATATAAACGGACTTCTTAACATATATGGAAAGCCAGACAGCGCGAAGGAGCTTGTGATATTCATAAGCGACCCTAGTTCAGGAACAAGGTTGATCTATGACAAGAGCCAGCCGATAAAGAGCGGAAAGCTGACGTGCATGATAAAAAGCATTATAGGTACGAACAGCCCGGATGCTGCTGTCGAAAACATCCCTGATGATGGATCTGTCGATAGTATACAAGCATTCAGTGATAACAAAGATAAATACAATTACTGGATAATCATATCTTCTAACATGACAAAGGAGGATTTGGGCAGCGATATAAAGAACGCGCTGATTACATATTATGGCGGATAAGAAAAATAGGATGAGAAATAAAGGGCAGGTCCAATATTTTCTAGAGAGTGCATTCAGAATAGGATTTCTTATGGTTGCCCTGATAGTGTTTTTCCTTTTCGTCAGCGCATACATAAATAACCAGATAAATCCCCAGCCAATAATCGTAGAGGTCACTGCGAATAGGATAATGTATTCAGATGCCGTGATGTATCAGGATCCCGTCACAGGCAGAACGTATCCGGGCATAATCGACCTAAAAAAACTTAATGACGACACCATATCCAAAAATATAGATTATGCAAAAAAACAATTTGCGACAGCAAAGATAAAGATACTTGATACAAACGGGAATTTCGTACAGGAGGCATATGTCGATAAGCCTCAATACGACATTCTGAAAGTCCTTATAGATTCTAAAGGTCAGGGACCTGGATCCGCGACGATGTATACTAAAGAGCTTCCTATAACATACAAGAATGACACTACGTACAACTATGGGCTGATGGAACTAGAAGTGATAGTCCCTAATAGTTGAGCAAAAAAATATGCTACATAGATATGAGAAATAAAAGATGAACAAAAGACTTTCAAAAGACAAGAAGGGACAGGAGATGATAATAGACTTCTGGGTAATTATAGGATTCGTAGCTATAGTCATAATATTCATGGTGTTCTTCTTTTTGAATGTCAATAAGGTGACGAACGATACTCAGGATGTAGTGAACGGCAAGGATGTGAACTTCATGCTCAACTCATTCCTCGAAGCGCCGGCATTAGGGGTAAGTCCTGACAAAAGGGTTTCGGATATAATTATCGAGGACTACACGACAGATGATTATGCCAACACAGATATCCTGTTCAAATCCTTTTTCAAATCGAACAAGATGTACAATTACGCAACTATCAATAGCCTCACATTATGCATAAAATATGGAGATAGTACAAAACATGGCATAACAAAGAATTCAGCAGGAGATTTCTCAAGCACATATCTATGTGGCGACGAATACTCCTATACAAATGCATATCTTCCAAACCCTTACGGTAAGGAGATAATAGTCATGTTGAAGATAAACACAAAATAAGCTATCAATCAAATGATTTCGAGCTAACTAAAAAAATGCAAATAAACAAAAAAAACATCAGAAGAAAAGCTCAGGTATTGAGTGTAGGCATATTAGTCTTGGTAACGTTTGCTATTGTCAGCGCATATATCTTATTAACATCGATGCATTCACAGGGACAGACAGTATTAGGCCAATATGAAGCAGGAATGATAGACACTTTAGGAGATTCGGAAAAAGTCATGAACTACGTAGACAGCGCAGCATATATGTCTGCAAACCAAGCTTTCCTTGAGTATACTAGAAGCGGCGGATTATCATATTATGACAACAACATCCAAGGATCTGATTCAGATTCCAAACCATATTGCGGCAAATACGTTTATAATCTATGGAATAATAATGACGAGAACTGCTATCCGAACTACTCCGACCTCAATGCAGTAATCGGAAGCTACATGGCGCAGAAGACATATCTAGGCGCATTGGATAAGTCGATGTACATAGATAATATACTCTCACAGAAAGTCGACTACTCATATTATTTCGATCCATCGATACACGGCACAGACATACACGGAGCGGCAAATTCTCCATACACATTCTACGTCTTCAAGGATCAAGCGACGAAAGACAAGACAGACGTCGAGTCATATATCTCTGGAAAGATACAGTCGCTTGCTGTCGATGGCGACATACCAGGGATTTCGATGATGATCGCAGCTTCGACAAATTATAAGGATGACAATAACAGGAATATAAAATATATAGTGATACATTACACGGCAGGCTCTGACATAAATGGCGCGCTCTCAAGATTTCAGGACCCGAAAGAATCCGCAAGCGCACATTATATAGTGGGCGGACAAAATGATGATTTTAAGATAGTCCAAGCTGTTCCAGAAAAGGATATTGCATATCATGCTGGATGCGACAATGACAAATATGGGTGCTCGCTTGAAGACTACAAGAATATAAACAGCGAAAGCATAGGAATAGAGGTCGTCAACATGGGTTACATCGGCGACGCGTCCACATGCGCGAATAAGCCGGATTACATCGTAGCGAAGGACCCTAAGGATCCTGTGCCTATGTGCTGGCAAAAATATCCTGAAGAGCAGTTCAAAAGACTGGTTGCGCTCACAGCACTCATCGCAAAAAAATATAATATACAGGTGAGTAAAGATACTATACTTGGGCATGAGCAGGTCGTTGTAAAAGGAAAACTTGACCCTGGGCCAGCATTCGACTGGGATGAATTCATAAAAGAGGTCAATGATGCAACAAAGATAGATGACCAGTCCTTAATCAATCAGATATCCTCGACATCCGAGCCTCCGTGTCCAGTAAGTTCAGATACAAATTGGCACGTATCTAACTTGCTTTTGTCTGCAAAAGATATCTATTCAGACCAGACATTAAAGATCACGATGACGCTGCAGAATGACGGCACTTCATGCGTCGCAGTAAGGCCATTCCTCACGATAACGCCTATCCAAGATAGCATTTCTGATACCTCTGGAAACACGATAAACATAGGAAAATTCATCCAATCCAAACCAAAATCATTCAACGTATATCCTAAGAGTGACCAAGTTCCTTTCAAGAACATCGATGCGTTAGAATGTACGTTCACAAACGACAAGAGCAAGATGGATTTAGAGATAGGGAATGGAAACTGCGTCCTTTACGTTCCTGATGACAAGGCATACACATACAAGATATCCGTAAACGCAGAAGATTATAACAATCACTTCCAGCCTGCAGATTCGTTCAACACCGAATTCGTCGTCGTGAAAAGCGCAGGATATAGTGCCGGCACGCTTGTGACGATAAACAATAACGTACTAACGAAGGCCCAGCAGCAAAAGGTCGAGAATACAAAACAGAACCTTGACAATCTTGGGGTGATTGACGAGATAAACCAGATAGCGGACAAGTACCAGATACCGCGAGAGATACTTCTTGGCAAGATAACCCAGGAATCTAGCGGAGTAAACTACGCGATACAACTCGATAAGAATCCTCCCAATAGGGCTATAGGAATAAGTCAGGTAGAGGGATGGCAGCATTATGATCTTATAGAGAGCACATGCGGAAAAGATTATGTAAGCGAATGTTCGGCATGCACGAGTTGCAACCTCAATTCGGCAGGTACTTCGTGTAGAAATGACTTGAAGAGCTGCTGCAGATTCGAAAAATTTCATAGTGATGTCAATTGCCAGGTAGAAGTAGGAGCGAAGCTTCTGAGGCAAGAGTACGACACATATAACGGTAATGATAATCTATATTACAGTAAGATAATGGCATCATGCAGCGTCCCAGAATTCCAGAATAAATACAAGCAATATCAGGGATGGCAGAGAGCGCTAAGGGCTTATAACGGATTTGGATGTGATGCATCACAAGGGAACGACGTATATGTAGATCTTGTTATGACATATGCTACAGGATGGGGATATGCAGGTGATTATAGTGGAACTGTAAAAGACGAACTTGGCAAAGGGATATTCGGTACGTATCAGGTGACACCAGGACTTTCGACGACGGTGAATTTTGACCTATCACTATTCGATAAATTGAAGATTTTCGTGAACACAACCGTACGCAATTGCGGACAATATTCTAATGGTACTGACAAGTTGCAGTGTATAAATGATGCAGCAACAAAATACAATAGTGATGCATTCAAGGCCTACACCCAAAGCAACATAAACGTAAAGATAACTACAGACTGTGATCAAGGAATGGACAAGACCATGGATAATTTTGTCTCACAGATAGAGGATTGCGCAGCGAGCAACATGACGGATTGTCAATGCGTCATCCATTCTGATGATGCAACGTTCAGCTTGAATAGTTCTAACGATGGCAGCGCATTCACATACACCGACCCGAGTGACGGCTCGACATCAGAGATAGATAGCGATAATCCTGTCTTCAACGGGAGCGATTTTGCGAATGTAAATAGGATTAACGCAAAGACTATTGGAATATACAAACATAATAATACATTAAGGATAGGGCAGAACAGCACGGGATACTGCGCTCCTAATAATGATAGATTCAGGCTCTGCCTAAAGACAGATTACAGGCTTGTCGTTTTTGATAATGGTCAGTATTATTATGAACCTGTGACGATACCATTTGCAATAACTCTCAGGGATCAGATAGCCCCAGTTCCTGTCAGTAACCTTCAATTGAATAACATGCCACACTCAAAAGGTTCTATAATCGCGACATGGAACAAGAATCCTGAGACTGACGTCGCAAGTTACATAATATACTTAGGGGACAGTTCAAATGATTTCAAGCCAGCAACTTCAGGGTTGAAATCCGGTCTGCATTACATGACCCTTAGCAGCATCAAAGAAAATTATGACGAGTATAAAAGTATCCAGATAGACAATCCTGTGTGTGAGATGCATAACGATAACAACATCGATTACTGCGTCTTCAAATATCAGGCCGTCGACAAATATGGAACCGTCACACAGATAAGTCTTTCCGCAAACAAATTATATTATATGGATGATAGCAAGAGATTCATGTATATAATAAACGGCACAGACCCGTATAGCGCCATAACGGACTCGGCAAAATATGTAGGGATAACAGCTGTAGATGCTGATGGAAATGAGATGGATAATATACGTGATGGTCAGATGTTTAGTGTCGGAAGCGATCTTGTCAGCATAACTCCGAAAGATTCTCTAGAGACAGGATTTTCAAAAATAACGAACTATCAATTCAGCGATGACGCAAAATCAATCATAATGACATGGAGTGCGGTCAATAATTACATAGACAAATCCCAAGTATCCGCCGATACAATAAAATATAACCTATATGTAAGCAATCTAGGGGTTTGCCCAGCTGCACCTGTAGACCTTAGCGGCATGACATACGTCGCGTCATATCAGAAAGCCGATAATAACGGATTTGGGTTTGATGGCGTAAAGATAACTCCTGGCCTGCATTGCTTTGGCGTAACAAGCTCAGGGAAGAACGGATTGGAGTATAGCGCGCTATTCGTATCCCAGATAAACGTTCCTGAACCTAAGAAATAGGCCTTACGTCCCCCAAAAGCGCAGGATAGCTATAAAGCGTAACACATTTAAATGCCTAAGTAAACCATTCTATAGGGGGAATTATGATACAGATACCAGTCAAGGATATTATAGCCAAGATTACGACCAGCACAGGGGTAAGTGAGGCCGATATAAGGAAAAAGATTTCTGAAAAGATAGATCAATTATATGGTCTTGTGAGTGAAGAGGGTGCTGCTCACATAATAGCCAATGAATACGGCATAAAATTATTCGATATCTCTGGGGACCTGAAGATAAAAGACGTTCTCATGGGTATGAAAAGTGTCGATGTCGTTGGGAAAGTCATACGAAAGTTCGAACTCAGAGAATTTGCAACAGAGAAGCGTAAAGGAAAGGTCGCAAATCTTATGATAGGCGATGAGACAGGAACTATCAGGGTAGTTTTCTGGAACGAGAGGACAAACGACTTCACCCAGATAAAAGATGATGACATAATCAAGATAAAAGGCGCATATGTAAGAGATAACTCTGGAAGGAAAGAACTCCACATGGGCGACAATTCTCACGTGACAATAAATCCTCCAAACATAACCGTAAACACTAGAGAGAGAAAAGAATATTCAAAAAAACACATCACTGAACTCATAGACGCGACAAGCGCAGAGATTGTAGGAACCATAGTCCAAGTATTCGATATGAGATTCTTCGAAGTGTGCCCTAGATGCAACAAGAGGATGAGACTTAAAGATAATAATTTTGCGTGTGATGAACATGGAGCGCAACCACCAGCGTATAATTATGTCCTTAACGTATACCTTGATGACGGCACAGGAAACATCAGGACAATATTCTGGAAACAGCAGTGCCAAAGGCTCATCAAGAACGCAGATTTCGAGACTATCAGGCAACAGCCAGAATCATTCGAGAAATATAAGAACGATCTTCTGGGGACCCAGATAAAGATTCTTGGAACAGCAAAGAACAACGCGATGGGTCGATTGGAACTTAATGCAGAGATAGTTTTCACAGATTTGAATCCGGAGCAGGAGATAGAGCAGCTTGACCACATGAGAGAGATAGCACTAGATACAAAGGTCGTCAACACAGTAACTAATCCAACTACTAACAGCAATAGCATCGCTGCAGGCGCGAGCAAGAATACGCATGATGATGGTTCTGACGAGTTTGAGGTAAGCGAGGATTTCCTGCAATAAAATGGGAGTTGTAAGCATACTGCAAATATTGCTTGGTGTTATATTGATTTTCTTTCTTCCGGGATTCATGTTCCTGAGATTTTTTTATAAGAAAGTTATAGGTCTTGAGATGGTGATTTTAGGTATAGGATTAAGCGTTGCTGCGTGTGTATTCATAGGCCTTATACTTGCGGCTTTTGGGATATTCAATTACATCAATAGCATAATATCTTACGTGATTCTTATAATAATCATACCATTAGCATATTTCATAAAAGACAGATTTTACTGATGAGATGATAGTTCAATATGAGATACTCAATAATTTTCCCATGCAGAGATGAAGAACTGACGATAGGAAAATGCATAGATGACGCAAAAAAGGCTATACCTCGCGCCGAGATAATCGTCGTCAATAATAGTTCTAAAGATTCTTCAGCGGAGATCGCAAGGACCTATGGTGCAAAGGTCGTAAACGAAAAGAATATCGGTTACGGAGCTGCGCTTCTCAAAGGGTTTAGCATCGCTACTGGCGATTATATAATAATGTGCGATGCAGACGGCACATACAACCTGTCTGAAACTTCTAAGATGACAAAATACTCAGAATACGATATGGTGATAGGGAACAGGCTCAATGAAAGAATGGAAATGGGCGCGATGCCCTACCTTCATAGATTCATCGGAAACCCATTCCTAAGCGCACTCATGAGGTATATGTTCCATAACAAGGTCAAAGATACACAGTCAGGTTTTCGCATCATAAAAAAATCTTCGTTAAAAAAGCTCGACCTGCAATCTACAGGTATGGAGATAGCCTCAGAGATGCTCATTAAGGCATCGAATAATGGCATGAAGATTAAGGAAATCGATATATCATATCATAAGCGCCTTGGAAAGTCGAAACTTAAGAGCTTCAATGACGGCTGGAAACACCTGAAGATGATGCTATTATACAGCCCAAATCATTTGTTCCTAATACCTGGAATGTTTTTTTTCGCTCTTGGGATGGCGATTCTTGCGGTAATCTACTCTGGGCCCATAAATATATACGGATTAAAGCTTGATACGCATCCTGCTATTATCGGAAGTCTTTTTGCGATACTCGGATATCAGATATTGATGCTTTGGCTGTACGCCAAGACATACACAGTCAATATATTGGGTGAAAAAGATAAAGTGGTTAACTGGATAAGCAATAATATCAGTCTTGAAAGAGCGATGACTACAGGATTATTATTGCTGCTTATTGGTGGAATAATAGGATTTTTCATAATATATGAATGGTTCAACAGCCACTTCGGAAGATTGTTTGAGTTGCGTAGGGCGATATTTGCAATGACGCTCTTAATACTTGGTCTACAAACCATATTCTCCGGATTTCTGCTTAGCATAATGGGAACAAAACGCTCATCTAAGTACTGAACAGCGCATCAGAGAATACTTAATGTAAATAAGATTAATACAACATAAAAGGCTGAAATGAAAATTGCGATATTCCATGACTATTTTGGAAGCATAGGCGGCGGCGAAAAGCTAATCCTTGAACTAGCTGATGCTCTAGGTGCAGATGTATATACTACAGAGATGAATAAAAATAACCTGCGCAGGATAAATACCTGTAATGTGAATATAAAATTGTTAAGGGACAGCATTAAGCTTCCTATACTTAAACAAATCCATTCATCCATAATATTTTATAATGCAGACCTGCGCAGCAAGGGATATGATTTTTATATCATGAGCGGGAATTGGGCGATATTTGCATGTAAAAAGCATCATCCAAACCTGCACTATGTATTTACCCCTCCTAGGATGTTTTATGACAGCAAACAATTTTTCTATGAAACTGCTCCGTGGTACGCAAAGATACCTTTCCTGATATGGGTATATTCGCACACCTATTTCTATAACAGGCAGCTAAAATATGTAGAAAGGTTCGTGGCAGACTCGAAAAATGTGAAAAGAAGAATTAAAAAATATTATAATAAGGATTCAGACGTAGTGTACCCTCCAATAAAGCAGTATACATTCAAGAACTACGGCGATTTTTGGCTGAGCGTTACAAGGATATATCCGCATAAGCGGATAGAACTGCTCATAGAAACTTTTAGAAATATCCCTAATCAGAAACTTATAATAGCTGGAGGATATATGGCCGGCGATCACTCCAAGATTTATGCAAGAAAAATCCTGAAGAATCTTCCTCAGAACGTCAAATATTTAGGAGAAGTAAGCGAGAAAGAATTAGGAGATTTATATGGAACATGCAAGGCATTTATCACCCTTTCAAAGGATGAGGATTTTGGTATGACTGTGCTCGAGGCCAATTCAGCAGGCAAATCTGTTGTCGCCTCTAACGAGGGCGGCCACAAAGAGACAGTCATAAACGAGAAGACAGGTCTATTAGTCAAAGCAGATATAAAGCATATAATAAATGCAGTGAACAAGTTATCTAAGAATCCTTCTAAATATAAGATGCATTGCATACAAAACGCAAAAAATCACTCAATATACATATTCAACCATTCAATAATTGATATTATAAAAGAAAGATTACATGCTGAGAAGTCTGTATAATGCATCACTTCTTATTCTTGATCATAGAATAAGAAGTAGAAATCATATCCCTCGCTTTCCAGAGAAAAGTGTTCTGCAAATCAGTCAGTGGAGACTTGACATCATGCCTTTCTAGCATCGTTCTTTGCCTTAGCTGACCACAACCTGCAAGGACATCAGTTCCTAGGCTTTGATATATACCGCATTCAATGGAATTCTTTTTCAATATATCCCTGAACGATATGACAGATTTCAATTCTGATGGTTCAAGTTCTTTGGTGTTAGTGTCGCAATACATTCTAAGAGAGACCTTAAAATTTCTGTTCCGTAAAAGAATGGATAATCGTTTAGCATCTTCAGAAGAATCGTTGACACCTTTAAGAAGCAGATAAGTCACCACGATAGGCTCGTTTGAAGGATTTTTCTCCGTATAATAATCGAGGGCACAAAGCAAGTCATCTATCTTGAAAACTATCCTGGGAATGATCTTTCTCCTATCTTCATCAGTAGTTGCATGCAAGGAAAAGAATAAGGCTATTTCTAAGTTTTCATCAGCAAGGGAATATATTTTATTGGGTATACCTGAGGTTGATAAGGAAAAATGAATGTTGCAATATCGGCTATCTTTCTTAAACAATTTGATTGCCTCTATGACAGTGCTATAATTCAGCAACGGCTCTCCCATACCCATAAACGCTATACCGTTTATTTTAACGCCCGACCATGTCATATCCAAATCTTTTTGTACGATTAAAAACTGTTCTATTATCTCTCTAGTACTCATATTCCTGACAAAGGGATCTTTTCCCGTGGCGCAAAACGTGCATTTCACATTACATCCTATCTGGGAAGATACACACAAAGAGATTATCTCGGTACTATCCAGAATGCTCTTTGTGTAGCGCAACAAGACACATTCTATGAAATGCCCATCAGAAGATCTCAAAAGATATTTCGCTGTCCACTTATTTATAGATGATTCTATTTTCTGCACTATAGACATGCTAAAATTGTCTGTTTCAAAATTTTTATCCGATTCTTGATTTTCTGCCATTGATTAAGTTCTCATATATCTTGCGAATTAATTCGCCCATATTTTGACTTCATGTCACTCATATATTTTGTAAGCAAGCTCTTCTGGGTCTGCTCGGAGATTCCTCCGCGTTCATTAAACCTATAGACTATATGATTAAAATATTCTTCAATTATTTCATGTAAATAAGACTTTCTTGCACCTACAACTACTCGTGGAAGGCTAGTGTATACTATAAATCCCTCACACATAGCGCATGGTTCGTAACTCGTATAGAGAGTGACGGTGCTGCCGCGGAGTTCTCTGAAATCATGGATGTGCAGTTTGTTCAGGGCATCGTTGATTACTATCATCTCTGCATGATTCCTGAAATCTCCAGTCCTTACGGCGGTTGTTTCTGAGGAGGATATGATTGTTCCATTCACAACCAAAACAGCCCCGACAGGTATATCTCCATGGTCATAGGAAGATTGGGCAAGCTCATATGATAAATTCATAAATCTTTCATCCTCAGGCGTCACGCCGATTGTTGAGTGGCTTATAAAAATAATGTATGACGCTGACAGAGCTACAGCAACGAATATAACTGCGGATATAATCCCTATTAAAAAAAAGAATTTCACTAATAAACGCATATTCTTCATGGTATCCTCGAGCTAAGCAACGAACAAGATGAAACCGGGGCAGGATTGGTCTAGATGTCCTGTCCCGTGAATCATAATACATAAGTTGTCAAAATTAACAACCACTAGACAATATTAATCAAATATGCGAATTTAAATATTTTTCCATAAAAATAACGAAAGAACAGCATAAATAAAATACTGTTAGATCATAAAGCCAAATTCTTCCAACTTACTAGGCTTGAATTCTTTAGTTCGCCATTTAGAATCACGCTGTGGTAATATTTCATATCTTCAATGCCATGAAAATTAGGATAATCATAGCAATACATGCCCATGCGTCGTATCATCTTAATATGCGCCTTGCTTACGAAAGAACGATTATTTATGTCTTTATCAGATTTTAATATCCGTATCAGCTCTGGTTTTTCCGCGATTCCTTTCCCACCGATATATTTTTTAGACATTCTCATAAATTCCGGGGCAAAAGAAAACACTACGCGCTTGTTTGAAGAGCGGGACGCCTTCAAAATTTTGGCTATCCGCTGTTTAGTGAAAGTTTTTATGCAGAACGCATAATATTCATCGGCTACATCAGTCATAAATAAGTATATATCAGTCAATCCGAATCTTTTTTGGGCATTTCTTAGGAGAGCCAAAACATCTGGCAAGAGTGTGTGAGTGTATCTAAATACGGGGATATAGTTCTCTCTAAGGCCATATACCTTATTAATGAAAAAATAGGCGTCATAATCAAAACTTTTGGATAAAGGATGCATCTCATCTGTCTTTGATTGTATGTAATGTCTTACCTTTTTAATCAGTTTATTTTCGAAATCAACTCCAGATACAACCGCAGTATAATCTAATCGCTCGATATTGAGCAATAGTTCTTTTACGGATTTCTTCTTGAATTCCTCTACATCAATAAAAGAGCATATATATCCTGTCGCGGAATTTATAGTCATAGGAAGCCTGAGTAACGAACGCGTATTTGCCGTAATTGCATAATCTAATTTTATTTTTTCAGCATACAATCTTGCAAGAATATCCTTGCGCTTCTTAACAAAGTATTCCTCACGTTCGATGTGATTCTCTATGACTGCGTCTGGTACGGCATCAAAGAACTCCAGATGGAAACCCTTGCTTCCTGAGAATCGTATTGATTTTATGGAGTAACCCCATTTTTCCATAAGAGACAACAATTTTAAGGATTCAAGTCGCGCATCCTCTAAATTCGTAGAGTCCACATCAAATATCAGATCATTGCCCAGCAATATGTCGCTATCTACATTCTTCTTATAGAATTTAGACCCTAGGCCAACGGGATTTTTCCATTTGGATATGCTGTAGAATACAGTAACCGGCGTGTATCTTAGCAGATATCTCCGCAAATCGTCTTTAGTCTCTATCTTAGATTTTATCTTTATAATCTTAGGCCCTAGCAGGAAAAATCTGAAATGCCGTAGGTGTGGATAATCAGGCAAAAACAATTCACAATCAGAATAATATCTTCTTAGAACAGAGATATCCTTTCTTGACCTGGAATTATTAATAAAATCTAATACCTTATAATACCATACATGCTTCCTAAAGAATCTTCTGGATTCATATATAATTTCAAAAAACAATTCTTCGCCTCTTGACCGAATTATTTCTAACGTCGCGAAGATATTTTTTTATTACCTTAGCTGATTGGCCGTCAGCAACAATCTCGCCGCCAGATAAGTATATGCACCTTTCAAAATGTTTCCTGACTATACCGAGATCATGCGATACCAATATCAATGTTTTCTTTTGTTTTTTAAATTTCTCAAAGAAACTTATACATTTTCTTTGAAATGAGGCATCTCCAACACTCAATATTTCGTCCAGTACCAAAGATTGAGGATCTGTATGTATGGCTATAGAAAAAGCCAGTCTAGACTTCATTCCTGAAGAAAAGTTTCTTAGAGGCACATGGATAAAATCTTTTAGATCGGCGAATTTTATTATTTTATCAATCCTTTTAGAGATTTCTTTTCGTGATAGCCCGAATATGACGCCGTATAGATAGATGTTTTCTATAGCTGTAAGATCTTCTTGGAAATTTAACCCGAGATGCATGATGGATCTGACGGAATCATTGATTAGTATTCTGCCTTCATTTGGAACAAGGATGTTAGACATTATCAAAAGAAGAGTCGATTTGCCGGAGCCATTAGGACCTATTATAGCCACACATTCGCCTTTCCTAATCTTCAGATTAATATTCTTCAAGGCATAGACATATGATTTATTGAAGAAATTCATGAATATTCCTTTATGGAGGGGCGCA
>CAZFVG010000004.1:0-22580 GCA_964522135.1 uncultured Methanosarcinales archaeon
TCGACACCGACTATAGTTACGGTCCCGTTCTGAGAAAAATACGAGACTTTCCCGCTGCCTCGTATCTCTGTATCAATGTACATAGCGTATGGAGAACCTTTGATTGCCTGAACATCTGTTCGTGTGAGAGTTATAGCTTTTGTTGTGGCTTTTCCACCGCCTCCTCCTCCGAATCCTCCACCGCCACCAAATCCTCCGCCACCTCTAGAGAATCCCGCGCTTACGGTCAATAAATCTCCGCCAAGGTTTCCGAGCTGCGAATTTACCTGAGCCTGTAGTCCAGCACCTATAGAAACTATCGCTATGACCGCTGCGACGCCAATAACGATGCCAAGGATGGTCAGCCAACTCCTAAGTTTACTATGTATAACCATACTGAAGGCATTCTTTAGGCATTTACGAAATTTCATAATCTATTCTTAGCCTCACTTCTTCTTGCTCCTAAAGAAATTCCAGAATGTGACCTTAGGGTCTAACAACTTCTTTTTCTTGTACGAGTTGTAATATATTATCAATCCCACAAGGATAACTGCGGCTATTATGTATGGTCCATAGGTTGTGAGTGAACTAGTTGTTGTCCTGCCTGTCCTCGAGAATGTTGTTGAGCTGTTCACAGAGATTTGGTTTCCAATAGCGAGCTGTTTCATTATGGATTGTCTTGTTCCTGTAGTATCTGTATAATCAATCTCTACAGTGATATTCTGCGAGTTACCGGCCGGTTTTTGGAAAGTCCTATTCGTTGCCTGGCTGCCGGTCGCGCCGCCAGTCCTTCCAGCATATCCTCCAGTCCCTGTTGTTCCTGTGCCCGAATAATTTGAGGCAATAGTATTTGATGTCAATGAGAAACTTGCAACGGTGTAATCGCCTTTGTTCAGGTTCCCTATTATCATAGAGTTCGAGCCTGTTACTCTCCAGCTCGGCTGATCCGGAATTCGTACAGCAACAGATGTTGCAGGATTGCTTCCGATATTTGCCACGCTAAAAGATGTCTGGCCGTTTGCTGTCTCAGAGAATGCGACATCGAAATCAGTCGTTCCACCAACATAGACTCCTGCAGTCGTCTGGATTATATCTGTCTGATTCGTCAAGGCATCATCATAGCTCAAGTGAAGGTTAAGCGCGTACAGTCCAGGAACTGCGTTAGTATCTGCAACGACCTTATAGTCCGCATCTACGCTCGCTCCTACATCTAGGAACTTTATGTATTGAGTGTTATCGCTTCCCACCGGAAGTATTGTGTTGCCTGTGTTGTCCCAACTGAATTTGATATTTCTCAATGGGGAGCTTCCGACATTATTGATTGTGAATTTCATATCGCTCTGCTGACCAGGGATGAGAACGGTCTTATCTATGTAGACAATCTCTGCTATCTGCTTATTTGCCACGTTTATCGGAATGGCTTTATTTACGACTGCGCCATCTCCACTATCCACGTTCATGTTCAAGTCATATGTTCCTGCTGTGACGTTGCTGTCCACAAGGAATTTATAGCTTAGTATCTGGGTGTTGCTGCTTCCAGTCGTTCCCTGATATGAATTGAGGGTCGCTATTGTCTGGTTTGCGTCTTCCCCAGGAAGAAGCGAGAATGGATATTGAGGCACGGCATAAACGATTACGTTGTTCAAGGCGTTCCCACCAGTGTTTCCGACACCGAATCTTATCTCGACAATGTTGCCTGCCGTAGCTGGATCAGGATTCTGATTGACAATGCTCAAAGATGCGCTCGAGCCTGCCGTTCCAGAATTGACGACGGTTGCAGCGCTAGCTCCAGGTGTATACGCGAGAGCCAGTGTTAATAACATTACAAGCATCACTATCAATGATGCGTCAATCATAAATACATTCTTATTTTTTCTATCCAGTTTCATTTTGCACCTCATTTGGCAATATCGTGTTGTACATGTGTGCGGACTATCTGTCCGTCCTTTAATTCAACTATAGTGTGAGCGTATTTTGCGATGTTATGGTCGTGTGTGACCATTATTATTGTTTTTCCATCTTCTTTCCATAGTTTTGAAAGCATCTGGAGGACGTCTTTTCCTGTAGCGCTGTCAAGTGCTCCTGTAGGTTCGTCAGCTAGTATTATTTCAGGATTTCCTGCAAGGCTTCTTGCGATGGACACTCGCTGCTGCTGTCCTCCTGAAAGCTGCGATGGTCTGTGGTGCATCTTTTCACCAAGCCCCACATCTGTTAGGATTTTTCTTGCCCTTGCTGCTGCATCTGCGTCGTTGTACTCTAAAAATTCAAGCGGCAAAATGACGTTCTCGAAAGCGGACATCGAAGGGATGAGATTATATTGCTGGAATATGAACCCTATGCTCTTTCCCCTGAAAGTTGCAAGGTCGGATTCAGAAAGTGTACTTATATTTTTAGACTTAAGATATAATCCTCCTTTTGACGGGACGTCGAGGCATCCTATAAGGTTCATCATCGTGGACTTTCCGGAGCCGGACGCGCCCATTATCGCGACAAAATCCCCTTTTCTTATCTCAAGCGTAACGCCTCGAAGCGCTGGCACTTCTACCTCACCCATCTTATATATCTTCCAGACGTTATCAAGGTGTAAGATTACCTCGCGCTGTTTATTCATACTATCATAGCTAGCCATGACTATATAATATTAACCTTATTTATAAGCCAAATGGAGCTAACGTCCACATTTTTTATAAATATTTAAATACCTCTAACCATTGGTGAAATAATGATTCCTCCTATCGGACCTTTTGATGACTTTGTAATAGACTTAGCGTTTACTTTGGCAGCGATAGTCTTATGCTTTTTAGTGTATTTCAAGACCCGCGAAGTCTATTCGCTCACAAAACATAGAGGGATATCATATTTTCGCGGGGCATTCTTCTTCCTTGGTCTATCATACCTGTTCAGATTTCTGTTCAGCATACTAGCATTTTCGCGGATAGATCAGGTCATGACAACAGACCCGCGGTTATTTGCGCCATTATTCATAATACCGCTCGGATACTTCAGCACTATAGGAATACTTTACTTGATATTTACGATGGTATGGAAACGCTTTGACAATAAGTGGCTCATGATACTCGGTCATGGCCTTGCCGTTTTGCTATCTATAGGCTCGTTCATCACCCATTCGCACATATTCCTCTTGCTTGCTCAATCAATCATGCTGTTCATCGCGATAATCCTTGGGATAACGATGAGCACCAAAAAACATTTCACAGGGATGAGATTATTATACATACTAATATCAATAGTATGGCTCCTGAATCTGTTCGTCACGGATAGGCGGAGAGGATTTCTGCTTGAGGATATATTGTCGCCGATAATATCGATATGCCTTCTTGCAATAATATATTATAAGATACTCAAGTGGGTGAAGTAGTTTCGGTAGTAAAATGGTCAAGAAAAGACATAGACTGGAAGTAATATTTGACATCCTAAAGATAATACAGGATCATCGTAATTCCATAAAGCCGACCCCTCTTTTGAGATATTCAAACCTTTCATCAAGCAGTTTCTTCGAATACTATACCGAGCTCGTATCGAAAGAATTCATCAAAGAGATGATTGATGATGAAGAGAAAAAATATCTGACCCTTACAGATAAAGGGTTCAAGTACCTCGAGAAGTATAATTTAATTGTCGGATTCATAGATGAATTCGAGCTCTAAGAATGGATGATGCGTGCCATAGAGAAATTACGCTTCTTCTTATATTATGTATACCTAAATTCTATATCCATGTTCGCTATATTCATGTAGATGTTCCTGTCCTGATATAATGGCCACCAATCATATAATATATTGCTTATGGGCTTCCACATGGCGACCCAGCTCCCGACAAGCAAACCTTCGGTCAATATCTCAAGGATTGGAGAATTGTGAAATGTCAGAAGGTAATCCCTGAAACCAAGACACGCGAAGAGAAATACGAAACCTACGACGAGGCTGAATTCGGCCTCCTTGAAATTGCGCTGTATCTTCTTGTTCGCAAGGTCCGTCTTATACTCGAAAAAATTATGCACTGCACGCTTTATCTCGAGTTCTGAAATCTTTGTACGCTGATTCTTAGGCAGATGGATTAGTATCTTATGCTTTCTCTTAGATGAATGCTCAGATACAGAACTTACGATATATTCAAAGGCATCATCATCAAGATCCTTATCAAGAAAGGGGCTTGGGTCAAGCGAGTTGAAGAGTTGACTTATCTTCTTTATGTTTATCTCTATAAGGTTCACTTTCTCAGAAACTATCTCACCACTCATAATATAATTCCGTTTGTTGTGTTTAAATAGTTTATTGTAACCTTCTGGTAATACTTGCATTAAATTTTTAAAATGGAATAGCAATCAATAATAATGGAAATAAAAATTGTCGAAACGATCGAGGATATAACGGTATTGAGGCTTCCAGTTGAAGGGTTTGACAAATTATCTCTTGACAATAAAATTCTTGCATATTATCTCTGGCGTGCAGGGATATGTGGCGACCCAATAGTATACGATCAGATGTACGCCCATTCGCTTGCGATACGCGATTTTTTCCTGGATATTTTGGAATACCATAATTATATACCAAAAGAGATTTACGATAAGATTGAGCTATATACTAAAAAGATGGTCATGAATAAGAGCATACATAAACATGATTCTACAAAAAAATTCATTCCAACATTCACAAAAAAAGAGTTAGAGGCTGCCGTAGAGGAATCAAGGAAATATGGATTCAAGCATTCGTTGTCTAATGATTTTGAGAGGATAATATTCGATCCGGAATTTGAGTCGATGCTTACACAGAAGAACCCTCCAGAAGGCAAAGATATAATTACAGCAAGTCATAACAATTTTTATCATAACGTCAAGCTTTCAGACATCGAGGGTTTTCAGGAGAAAAATCCACTCAATAGCACGCTCGTTATGGAAAACCAGAAGCTTGTAGAGAAGGTATGGCGCGCAGGAAGTTCAACAGTTTCTCCAGGAATATATTCTACATATCTGAAACTCATGGCACATAACGTTGCAGAGGCCATAAAACATGCCCCCGAAGAGCAAAAGAAATCTTTGGAGTTCTTAAAAAAATATTTCGAAGATGGCGACGCCAAGTTTTTTGACGAGTATAATATAGGGTGGGTGACGAGCAACCCAGAAGTCGATGCTATATTAGGATTCATCGAGCAATATTTAGACCCTCGCGGAGTCAAAGGAACATACGGGTCTATGACTTTCTTTAAAGATCATCACGTAAATCACATCATCCACACAATAGCAGATAACGCGCAACACTTTGAGGATAATTCTCCATGGTCCGAAAAATATAAGAAAGAATGGGATAATGTTCCAGTCGCAAACGCAATAATGTCAATAGGAAGTTCTGGCGAACAAGGACCTTTTAGCCCTGCAGGGGTCAATCTTCCTAATGCGCAATGGCTCAGGCACGATTATGGGAGCAAAAATATATATGTGTCGAACGTCACATTCTCTTCAAGAAATGCTTTTGCCAAAGAGAGTTGGAACGAATTTTTAGAAAAACCCGAAGATATCGCGCTTATGTCGGATTCATTCAATGTAAGAGGGCCGATATCTGTGACCTTACATGAAGTTGTAGGTCATGGTTCAGGAAAGATGTCAGAAAACTTGAAAGGCGATCCGAAGGATTATTTGAAAGAGTTTTATTCCTCCCTCGAAGAGGCAAGAGCAGAATTATGTGCGCTTCATCACGTCTGGGATCCAAAACTGATGGAGTTAGGGCTGATAACGGATGAGCATGAACCAAAATCTGATTATTTAGGATATGTATTTCAGTGTATGGTAATGTATCGAAGGTACGCAGGTATTGATGAGATACACGAAAGTCATGAACGTGCAACATCATTGATAATACAATATTGTATAGATAAAGGATCTGTTAGGTTCTACAAGAAAAATGGAAAGACGTATCCTGAAGTTATCGATTACCAATTGATGAGAAGGCATATAGCGGATTTACTTTCCGAGATTATGAGGATAAAAGCCGAAGGGGATTACGAGGCAGGAAAGAATCTGATAACAAAATACGGCATACATTTCGACAAGAATTTACGTGATGAGATAGTTGCACGATCAAAGGCGATCGGATACCCTTCAAGATTCGCTTATGTAATGCCGCATCCAGAACTCGTGAGAGATCAGTCTGGAAAGATAATGGATGTAAAATTAGTGTATTATAATTCTATAATAGATCAGGCAAGAGGCTGGAGAGACATACAAAGAAATTCTTAAAGAAAATACTACTGAGAGAATATATTACAAGATATATGGAATAAAATAAAAATCTTCAGAAATTTTGGCTTGTTGTCATTATTAGGTATGTAGCGTTCTCTCTAGAGAAATTTCTTATATACCCTTCTAGTCCGAATTCCTTTTTTATTAGCGATGATTTGAATGTGCATGTTCTGCTCTTCGGTAAGGCAAGGACAATATCATCGGGCTTTGCGTGAGAATTATACCTTGTTGTCGTCCGTATATACCATTCATCAGTATCGTGATTTTTATTATACTTTTTTCTTCTGGACAATGACTGGTTCTGTCCGCATTCAATATAACTTCCTTCGATTCCAAGAACGTGATGCAGTCTTCTGCTATCTATCTTGTATGTCCGTACAATTTCTACAAGATTTGCGCCATTTTTAGGCTTATTCGCAGATGAAGAATCATTAACGACACTCATAATTCCCTCTTAGTATTGTCTTTGGCAGACGTCTTCTTTCAGAAGAAGGCCCATGTATCGTTGGTTGTCGACCTGATACGTCTTCACGAGATACGTATGGTTTGTGGTCTCGACATTGACTTCTTTTGTGACATCAAGAGAGCCTATGTAATTGCGCACATCCTGAAGCGATGTTATCCCTACACCGTCGATTGCTATTATCCTTTCGTCAGGGCTTATGCCTAAGTTTCTCGTGTTTCCAGTGTATGCATTCTTGTCGACGCCGAGCACGCTCACGCCGCATGGCACGTATATAGAATTGTATACGACGAGGCTGAATAGCCAGAAATATATCAAGACGAATATGGGGTTGAATATTATAGCGAAAAATATTGTGCTCTTCTTTATCTTTCTATGCTGTCTCTTGCTTATGTGGTGATGGATGCTGCTTATCAATGCTGCAAATGCATAGAATAATACGAATGCGATTATGAAAAACACGTATACGGTATTTGATGGAATTATCTTATTCCTAAGAACATACCAGAAATATGCAGTGAATATTATAGTAAGGATGAGATCGATTACAAAATTCTTTGCGGTCATGCTGTACATCTTGTAATGATGGTTCTTTTTCTTATAGGCGACTGTGCCATAGATGAATCCTATGATGACGAATGCCGCAAGGATGGATACTATGGTGTATTTTGACATCAATAAGTCACGTTGCAGTATCATATAGGTGAGCTTGACCAATGCGAAGAACATTATACCGAGCATGAAGAATATAGCGCTTCCCTTAAGACCGTGAAATATGGTGCTAAAAAATCTCTTAACCTGCTTTATCTTCATCAATACACCCCTGTATTAGTATTTGTATGTGCTCACGTATTTATAAATTTTTGCGTAGTGACATGGCTTTTCTATGAGAGAATGAATATTTTATGCATGCCATTTGGCTGTTCTATAAATCTGTTCCTATGCATTCCGCCATGAACGAGTATTTTTCCTGAGAATACGCAAACAATAACTCGTAGCTGTGTATCATCGATCCAAATTTCTCTTTTAATGCGTTGAAAACGTCATGGAAGTCCGTAAGATCCTCGCTTATCACATAGAGTATATAATCAAACGCTCCGAATGTCCTTGCAGCCCATAGTATGTTATCGTTGCCGTTCAGGTATCGCTCAAATTCTGCATTGTCCTCTTTGCCAGTCTTCAATAATATTGTCTCTATCGAAAGGCCTAGTGAATTATAATTTATCGCAGGCCTAAAATTCACGATATACCCTGAGCTTCCGAGCTTTTTTATGCGGTATGCGACTGTATCTTTTGATATCCTGAGCATCTTTGACAGCTTGATGTTGCTTACGTGAGCATCATTAGACAAGACTTTTAGAAGTTTCACGTCTGTATCGTCAGCGGAATATTTTTCCGATCTTCTATTGACTATCTGTTGTTCCTTTTTTCCTGCTTTTTTGATGAACCTTTCAGGGAGCACTTTTCCTGTGACTGTCTTTATCAGAAGCAATGGCTCATCATCTATAACGGGGACACCTTTTATCACGTCAAGATATTTCTTCTGAAACTCTTCTGCACTGCGCGCCATTATAGATAATTCGTATCCAAACTTTCCTTTATAGCTTATTATAGCGTTCACAGATGAAGATTTTACAGCTGCATTCTTCAGCAACTTCTCTCCTACTTCTCCAGACACATTGATGAATGAGTGATATGATTGGTAACCTAACTTTTTTACGTCAACAACAGTCCTGTATCCTGTCACAAGTCCATTCTTCTCCATCTGGGATATCCTGTAATCGACGGACTGTCTCGACAAGAGGCATCTTTTTGCAATCTTTGATATGGACTGGCGCTCATCATTTACGAGCGAGTTGAGTATTGCCCAATCCTTTGCGTCAAGCTTAGCTTTTGATTCTTTCTCAAAAAGTACCTTCATAATATGAAAAAAGCGTATTTAATATATAAATATTGAGAATTATAATTAAAAATACATGATTTTATTTTATATACTCCTTTGCCTATACTGTTCTCATAACATTAATGGAGATGATTGACATGAAAATAACAATGTATGGAACAAGAGGATCAATACCGACACCATCGACAAAAAAACAATCGACAGTAGAATTCGGCGGGAACACCACATGTATCTACCTCGAGGCAGATGACGGGACGAAACATATAATCGATGCGGGATCAGGCATACGCGTCTTGGGTCTCGACATGTTGAGAGATGGATACAACGGAAAGTCTGGAAAAAAAGCGAGCTTGTACATAAGCCATACACATTGGGATCATATACAAGGATTGCCATTCTTCGCACCGGCGTACATTCCAGGGAACGATATTCACATATATGGTGAGGCAAAAATCAAGATAAATGGCGGCAGCAGAACGAACCTGAGGATGGAACATGACCTTGAAAGGACGATGAACGGCCATTCAGATGCTCCGAGCCTGCTCCTCTCTGTAGACGACATAGGACTAAGAAAGACGCTCGAGTATCAGCAGAACTCAAGAAACTTTCCGGCATCACTTGACATGCTCGCAGGAATAACACAGTATTATGATTTCATGCCGGAGACTGGAGCGATATATCTTTCAGACACTCTAAGAGTCGAGACGATGAATGTTAATCATCCCGGAGGATGCATAGCATATAGATTCACAGAATACAAAAAAGACGGAACGACAGCGATTGCTATCGTAAACACAGACTTCGAACCAGAACTCGGCTGGCTTAAGAAGATGACGAATTGGTGGAATAATGCAGACATCGTGATAGCAGACGGTCAGTACGAGCCAGAAACATCGACAACAGGAATAAATACATTCAAGAAGGGATGGGGGCACTCTGACTTCGAGACCGATCTCGACATAGCAAAGCTTGCAGGCGCAAAAAAATTACTTTTGACCCATCACGAACCAACAATGGATGACAGTTATCATCTCGACTTAGAGAATAGGGCGAAGATGTATTCAAAGGCAGGCGACTATAACGTAAAGGTAGAGCTTGCAAGAGAAGGCTTGAGCTATATCATATAGCGTCAGGCTAAATATGGCCTGATTTTTTTCCGCAAACTTTAAAAACGTGGATATCGATTGATGTATCATGAAGAAGAATCTATTGTGCACGTTGATATTCTCGATAATAGGAATGCTTTTTGCTGGATATCTGACCATCTCGAAGATATTGCTTGGTTACTGTCCACTGACAGAGCCTTGCCCGGTATTGTGGGGCTATCCCGTATGCGTGTACGGACTTATATTTTTCATAACGTTATTCGTAACGACGCTTGCCTTGAACGGCAATCTGAAAGATGTATTTGCGACGAGGCTGCTACTCTATACATCGATACTCGCGACGCTTTTCGCACTATTCTTTGCGTATCAGGAGCTTTTCATAATACAATGCCCTGGCGGAGTGTGTAGATATTCTTTGGGGATACCTACATGCATATATGGTCTTGTAATGTATCTGATAATATTATATAATGCGGCACGACTGCAATAATTTTTTTTACATTTTCTATATTGCTCAGCTTATCACAAGATTTTATGATATATTAACATAAAATTTATTAAATGCACAGATATGAATATGTAATGGCAGTATTTCACGGATTCGAGGGCATAGCTGCTAATAATCTTGTCTATAGGCGCATACTTGGCGGTTGGGATAGTAATCTTAATTCTAGTTCTGGATTGTTTGTGCGTGTGAAATTGCCTGACGACAAACTTAGGAGCCTTGGTCCTCACATAGTTTCCCGTGGAGAGAACATCCAGGGAGACATGTTCTTCATGGAGAGGAATATATTCGAGGCGAAGGCTACGCCTGACCAAAAGATGTTTTTTGAGCATCTGCAATCGTTCGATCCTGTAAAGGCAAAGCAATATGTGCTTCATGTATTATCTATAACTGGCGTCTGGGCGGACGATATATCGCAGATAATCGCTTTCAGAAACAGGCTTGAAACGGGAAAAGGCCTCGTAATGGAAGAAGAAAAAGACGTGACGCTCGACGATGTAAATAGGCTCCAAAGATTAAGCGAGCTCTTGAAGGGTACGATAAGCGAAGAGGAATCGCGAAGGCTCGTCGAGAACATAGAGACATTCCTAATAAAACTGAAGAGCGAAGAACATCGCTTAGGTCAGATAATACAAAACATCGATAATCATCTTTCAGTATTGAAATCAGAAGTACCTTTTCTCTTCCAAAAATCGATTCTATCAATAAATTAGGCGCAGTATATATTAAGATAGATTATTCTTTAGTTCTATAATATGTATTTTTATGCTCTTCATATACTTGAAGTATCGAGTGGTCATATATTATGTCGGCAAATCGGTCTCTTATCTCGCCGAGTATTTTTCGAAGGTGGCTATGGTTTCTGACGTGAACATCTATCTCTAGGTCTCCGCCTCCTATATACTTGTCGTAATTAATTATGTTTGGATGTTGCTTCGTATACTCTCTGAATTCCATCTCTTTTTCTTTTCGCACTTTCGAGAGTATGTAGCTGACCTTATAATGCTGATAACCTAATTTTTCTGAATCTACAAAAGCTTTATACGCGACTATTACCGACTTATCCTCAAGTTTTTTTATCCTTTCGATTATTGTCTTCGAGCTGTATCCTAATTTATTTGCTATGTCCACTATTGATACGTTTGCATCTTCCGCAAGCATTCCAAGTATCTTTCTGTCTGTATTATCTATGCTAAGATCTGGAAGTGTCGTTGTCGTCACTTTATAATCGCTCCGCTCTTTGTCTATGATATATCCTAAAGAGAAATAGCTAGATTTTACTGTTATGGCTAGCGATCTCTCATAGAAGTAGCTTATATATTTCTCTATGAGTTGCGCCCATAGCGCATCTATCTCGTGGATGTTCTTTGCGACTACATATATCCCCAGGTTATATTGTCCCTCGAGGCTTGCTATCCATGTCACCTCTGGCTTTTCCTTAAGAAAGGTTATTATCTCCTGTTCCATTTTAGTCGTCGTATTCTTTAAGTTTAGATATATCCGAAAGCCCGTATATCCGAGTTTTCCTATATTTATCAGGGTATGAAATCTCTTTATTACTCCTTCCTTGATGAGTCTTTCAATCCTGTAGCGCACGGCGTTTTTGCTCAATCTTACTCTCTTGCCTATCTGACCTCTTGATTGACGGCAATTCTTATCTAATTCGTATAGAATCTTTCGGTCTTTCAGATCGATATTATGCATATTTGGTCTATTATATACCCTTTATATAAAAATATTACCATTATAGTCAAAAAATCTCTAAGATAATTGAAATATCCGTCTAAGTATACCACTATTAGGAAATGGTTACAAAAAGGCGCTAAGGCGCAGGTTATGGGGGCGTGAACATGAAGAGGATTGTAGGCAGAGTGATTACTTCGTTAGCTATGCTGTATGCATTAAACACTGGGCTTACAGCCCAGGTAAAAGACACGACTACGAACGAGATACGCGGATCAGCTTCGACAGAGACTAGTATAACTCCTTCTGGCATACCTATGCACGGGACACATCTTAACATAGGGCCTGTCGCAGTAAGACAGGAGATAAACAAGACAAATGTCACAGCAGCATTTCTTGATGACATCGTCAAGAGAGACAACTTCAACATGAACGGAGCAGTGTTCAACGTCGGAAATTACGATGGCAAGGACGAGGTATTCTTCGACATAACTAGCATGGCGAACATAAATAACATAACGTATGGATTAGAAGGCGGTTCAAGCCTGAGAAAAACAAGCGTCCCGAGACAGTTCGCGATAGGAACCATAGAAAATATCCCTGTAGGATATGAGATAAAGACTAGCCTCGAGGGATCGTTACTCACAAAAGATCCTCTGAACAAAGAGAAAGGCAACAACTATTATGGATGGGTTGCGGCATATAATGATAAACTGTTCGCGTCGGGCGCTTATACGCTGACGGACAAGCAGGTATTCACAGGAATAAACACAAAAGATTTCGGGCAGTTCACATGGTACAAGGGAAATGCGAATGGGACATGGCAAATAAAAACAAGGACGGCTTTTGGAGATGTAGATGAAAAATTCTACAATTCATCGTCAGAGATAGCAACAACAAGATTGTTCACATTGCCACAATTCTTCGACATACACCTAAAGCCATCACAGTCAAGAGGGAACTACACCTTAGGATTCGATGTGACGAGTGGCAAGGACGGAACAACTACGCGAGTGATTCCTGGAGCGAAAACCCCTGTAGGCTACTTAGGATTCGGTGCAGAATCGAAATCCTCAAGCAACACAGGGATATACGCCAGTTACTACAACAAATTCAACATCCTAGGTCTGAACACATCTGTCGAAGTCAACTATAACGGCAGAGTGAAGGACACAAACGGTTACGTGACATTGAACGCAGATCTCGGAAAATAAGATTGGAGGATTAAAATGAAAACTACAAATACATTATCGGCGATTGTCTTGGGTCTCGCGCTCAGTTTTTCTGGGTGTTCAAAAGCCCCTCTGAACAACAATGGAGAATCTATACTCCAAGCAGGAAGGGTTTATGACAATATGATTATGGAATATGATGGGATGCCAAGCGACAGCGTATTTTCAGTATCAGAAAAAGGCAATGGCGCCGTAAATATATATTATCCTGCACGCCTCAAGACTTTCAACTTCTCAGGAGAGATATATCAATTGGTACATCTCGATCCTGAGAATTTGACTGTAAAGAAGGTCAATGCGAACTAATTTTTTTATTCTTTTTTTTATAAAACACATCCAGAATATAGAATTATTCAATAGCTCTTTCCAAAATAGAATAATCGTGCTGGCTTTCCGCATCGTACGCATTTAAGGTTAAGATCTTCCTGATTTAAAGGACTGTTCAGCGCCTTTGCGCCGCCTATTTCTTCTTTTATGTAGTCCTCGCATTCGCCATCATCACAGTACGGCACGAGTGCGATTTTCTTATCATCAATCACTCTTTTCATGTCGTCGAGGGTTGTCGTTTTTACCATTGTTTTATCTGCGAGTTCTTTACTTACAATATAAAGGTTTGACTGTATATCGTCAAGTATCTCTTTTACCTTTTCGTATATATCTTCATATTTTACGAATACTTTTTTTCCTGTGTCTCTTCTGACTATCACTGCCTGCTCTTTCTCTAGATCTTTCGGTCCGAGTTCTATCCTTAGTGGAACGCCCTTCAATTCCCAATGGTTGAATTTCCATCCTGGAGTGTATGATGAGTTATCGAGTTCGACTTTAAGGTCGAATTCGTGATATTTCTGTTGTGATAATATTACTTGTATCGCTCTGCATTTCTCAAGGACTTTTTCTGCAGTGTTGTCGAATAATATAGGTACGATGACTGCATGCAGCGGGGCTATGCGTGGAGGGACGACAAGTCCCTTATCGTCGCCATGGATGCCGAGCATTATCCCTATCTGTCTCGTCGATATTGCCCAAGTGTTCTGGTATGCGAACTCGTTTTCGCCATTCTTGTTCAGGAATTGTATTCCGTAAGCTTTCGAGAATATCTGTCCATCATGATGAAAGTCGGGTCCCTGTATCGCTCTTCCATTCGGAAGGACTGATTCGAGTGATATTGTGTATTCTGCGCCTGCGAATGTTTCTTTGACGCTTTTTCGCCCTGTAAAGAATGCTAGTGCAAGATAATTCTTCATGACGTCTTCCCATATGTCGACGATTTGTTTGCTCTCGTACTCTGCCTCTTCTTTCGTTGCAAATACTGTATGTCCTTCGACCCATAAAAATTCTCGTCCTCTGAGGAATGGCACTGGATGTTTGAATTCCCATCTTACGACGTTATTCCATTGTGCTAGTCGCAGAGGAAGGTCTCTCCAAGATCTTATCCATTTGCTGTAAGAATCATACATTATTGTCTCTGACGTTGGTCTTATGGCGAGTCTCTCGTCAAGCTTTGTGTCTCCTGCATGCGTGACCCACGCAACTTCTGGACTGAATCCCTTGAGATGTGTCGCCTCTTTCATGAGTAATCTTTCTGGGATGAATAATGGGAAATATACATTCTTCGTGCCTATGGCCTTTAACTTCGTGTCCGCTATCTTTGTTATTTTTTCCCAGATAGCATACGAGTCTTCCCTGTAGACTATGCATCCTGATACGGCGCTATAATCTGCAAATTCTGATTTGATTATTGTCTGCTGGTACCATTCAGAAAAGTCATCTGTCTTCTTTACTGTTATTCCGAGCTCCGTCTTGTCTTCAGATGGTTTGTTTTTCTTATCATCAGCCATACAATCAATAATTAATCGCAGATTTAAAAGTTTTACCACTTTGATTTATCGTATACTGTCAAAAGTATGTCAAGAATAATATGAGACCATTCTTCATAAGATTTATTAATGTCATTTTCGTTTATTAAGAATGTCTGATCTCAATATTTTCGTCGCTTTATTCGCAGGACTAGTTTCGTTCCTCAGTCCGTGCATCCTTCCTGTGCTGCCCGGATTTCTCGCGTTCATATCGGGAAGGACGCCAGAATATATTCCTACAAAGATAGAGGCTTTTCTGAGTAGTGTATTTTTTGTGTTAGGATTCTCTGTCGTGTTCGCTGTCCTTGGAGTTCTGTTTAATACCGCTCTCTCGCAGTCATCTTACATTGTAAGGGTGTGGCTTGGAAGGATTGGAGGGACGATAATAATTATATTTGCCCTTCACATACTTGAACTGATAAAGATACCCTTCCTCATGATGGATCATAAGATTGAGGTAAAACGTCTCAGGTCAAGATATCTTACATCATTCATCTTTGGAGCGGCATTTGCTGTCGGATGGAGCCCTTGCGTAGGAGCGATACTTGGAAGTATACTCGCCCTTGCAGCGTCACAACCAGGCTCATCATTCGCTCTGCTCATTGCATATTCGATAGGTCTCGGGATACCATTCCTGCTCGTCGGTCTTTTCACCGAAGAGGTCATGCTGTGGATATCAAAATCTAAATCATTCCTAAAATACTTCAACATCATCGTAGGAATACTATTGCTTGCACTGGGTGTACTTGTGTTCACGAACAATCTTGCATATGTGTCATACTTTTTGATACCAAATGTATTGATCAAATAGATTCAGCATCATGTTTTTGTAGATTAGTTTTTGATAAGTAAGTATTAAGGTGAATGATATGAAACAATCAGATAATAAAGATAATAATTATGTAAATAATAATTATATTTGGTTATTTGTTGTCTTGGTACTGGTTGCTGGAGCGATATTCTACCTAGAATCTATAAAGCCTGCCCAGAAATTCTCTGCACAAGTCAGCAATAGTTCGCAATCAGTCGATCAGGCATTGAAAAACCTTCAATACCCGAAAGCTCCAGAACTTGCAGGGATATCAGGATACATAAACGCTGATGGCAACTTGACAATAGCGTCCTTGAAAGGAAAAGTCGTCATCGTAGATTTCTGGACGTATAGTTGCATCAACTGCCTTAGGACATTACCATATCTTAATGCGTGGTATGACAAATATCATGACCAAGGACTCGTCATAATCGGCGTCCACACTCCAGAGTTTGATTTCGAGAAAAATTATACCAATGTCGAGATGGCCGTCCAGAAATATGGAGTTAAATATCCAGTCGTGCTCGACAACGATTACGCGACATGGTCCGCATACCAGAATCAGTACTGGCCGCGCAAATATATCATAGATAAGGATGGCTACATAAGGTTCGATCACATAGGCGAGGGTGGCTATGATGAGACTGAAAAGCAAATACAAGAGCTCCTATTAGAGATAGGAGAGAACACGACACACAGCGGAACTGTAAACGTGACTGACACCACTCCTACGACTTTCAATAGCCCAGAAACATATCTTGGATGGCAGTTCGCAGTCCCTCGAGGAGAGAACATTGGAGGCGAAGGCTACAAGCCCGATCAGAATTATACATATTCAAAACCAGACGCCTCTAATTTAAAAGACAACATTCCTTACCTCGAAAACACATGGTATAACAAAGAAGATAGTCTTGTATCGTTTGATGGCTCAGTCATGTATTACAAATTCACGGCTAAGAATGCAAACATAGTCCTTGAAGGAAACGGGACGATACAAGTGTATATCGATGATGCACTGATATCATCTGATGTTGCAGGAAAAGACGTTATGAACGGCGTAATCTCTGTAGACGAGCCAAGGCTTTACGAGATATACTCTGGAAACTATGCAACGCATGTATTGAAGCTCGTATTCACGAAAGGGATAGAGACTCACGCATTTACTTTTGGATAGATTTATTCCAGAAAATTTCACGATGGTTATGGTGAAAAAATGAAAGATATGGATGAAAAAAATTTCAAGAAAAAATTGACACCAGAACAGTATCATGTCCTACGAGAGAAAGGTACTGAAATGCCTTTCACAGGAAAATACCTGCACAACAAAAAGACAGGAGTCTACACGTGCGCAGCGTGCGGTCACGAGCTATTTGATTCCAGTTCAAAATTCGATTCACACTGCGGCTGGCCGAGTTTTGACAGACCGATATCAAAATCAGCCGTCAAGGAACAGAAAGATATCTCGCATTTCATAATACGCGATGAAGTCGCCTGTCCGAACTGCGGCTCGCATCTAGGACATGTATTTGAAGACGGGCCAACGGATACTGGTATAAGATACTGCATCAATAGTTTGTCTCTTGATTTCAAGAAGGAGAAACAGAAATGATTAAAGAAAAAACATCTCAAAAAACACGAGAAGCAGCATTCGGCGCAGGATGCTTCTGGCATGTTGAAGAGGATTTTCGAAAACTTGATGGTGTCAAGGAGACGACTGTTGGCTACATGGGTGGAAAGACAAAGAATCCGACATATGAAGACGTATGCACGAACAAGTCAGGACATATCGAGACAGCGCTTGTAGAATATGACCCAAAGAAAATCTCGTACGAAAAGTTGCTCGATAAATTTTTCGAGATACACAACCCTACATCAATAGATAGACAGGGACTCGATTTCGGGACGCAATACCGCTCTGCGATATTCTATTACGATGATTCACAGAAGAAGGCTGCAGAAAAGAAGATCGTTGAATTGACGAGAAGTGGGAACTTTCGAAAACCAATAGTTACTGTAGTGCTTTCTGCGACAGAATTCTATAAAGCAGAGGATTACCACCAGAAATATTTGATGAAACGCGGATTGGACAGTTGCAGCATATAGTTGTAGAGAATAATTACTGCCCGAGATCGAATCGATAGCCTTTATTCTTTACAGTCTTTATCATCACGCTATGTGTTCCGAGTTTCTCTCTTATCTTCTTCATGGAGACTCTTACTGATCCGATAGTCACATAGGTTTCTTTCCATACATTTTTCAGTATATCTTCATATGTCAATAATTTATCATGATTATTGACCATATACATCAAGAATTCGAATTCTATTCTAGGGAATTGTACATTATTATTGTCGATCTTTGCCTCTTGACGGCTTTGATATATAGTAAAGCCCTTTTCTACAGCCATCTCTAGGCTTTTATTGTCTTCTACGTATGGGCCTGTATACATGTATCCTGCGCCTTTGATAGTCTGAAAGTATTTGCTGCTGCCGTTGAATTTTGCGCGAAGTTTAGCTATGTGGACATCTATCGTCCTTTCACCAAAATATGTCGTTCCCCATACGTTCTTTAGCAATTCTTGCCTCGGAACTATCCTGCCGCCATTCTGGATAAGATACGCCGTCACTGCCTCTTCTTTCATTGCCATCTCTTCTGTGGATATGTGCAATTTTTTTAGTATGTGCTCTAATCTGCGTGGAGTGTACTGATATCCTGTTCTCTCCTGTGGGACTTCTGTTTCGGTTAGCATGCATTTGGTATTTTTCTGTGATTTAAAAAAGTTATTATCATAACTACTTTATGATAGTTAAATTTATATATGTATATTTTACTTCGAATGTATGGCTAATACCCGAGAATGGACTGACGCGTCTAAATCTATAGGCTATAATTTTTCCTATATAAAAAAACCGACGACAGAAGTATATTCAGCAATAAAATCTTTAGGACTTGATACCGTCGTATGGGAATCATATTATGGAGACGAGGTGCGCGATGTATCAAGGATACGCTCTTTCATAAATAAATATAAGCCCTGTCTATTCATATACGATCCCATATCGCTCGATAGCGGCCTGAAAAAAGATTTCATATTCGGCGTCAGGAATCCTGAAGAAGTAGAAAAATGGATACATCTTCATTACAGCCAGCTCAAGCATTATTCCTTTCTCATGACCACGCAGATATTCAATACCGGGAACGGATTCGTCGGCACAGCGGTAAGTGATGCACGTGGAAGATTATTTGTCGAGACGCTACATGCGCCAGGAGTATCCAACCAGCGTAAACTCAGTCAGATGAGCGAAAACGTCGCCGGATATATTGATGGAGTGACTATAGATTCGCATGAAGTTTCCGTCAAAAGAGGATTCCTAAGAAGTTCGGACATACGAAGAATATTTGATACATACATGGGTCAGAAGGGATATTTTGAATTCGTATACGGCGTGCAGTTAGGAAAGCTAGGGATATATACGACAGGATACGAAACAAGAGGATTATTCTCATTCCCTGAAGAGGTTCATATGATAGATTTCACAAATCCTGAAAACCGATTACGCGGCAGGATAATAATGAACCAGAAACAGCTGTGATATCTTCTGATTGTTCTCCTAGGGCAAAGTCTCATAGCGATATTGATGATGTAGCCGCTTAAAAATGGCTTAATAAGTTATGTTTTGTTCTTACTCCGTAAATATTATATATTTGTTCGATTATTCATATGTTAAGACGGCTTTTGGGGTTATTATGATAGATCCGCTTTTCGACATTGATACGCCAAGTAGTTCAGGGTACAATATTAAATACAATTCCGTTAGACACAGGCTCAGAACTAAGTGGGTATTTGCAGGTGTTGTAGCGATTATAG
Source organism: uncultured Methanosarcinales archaeon (assembly GCA_964522135.1). Classification (GTDB taxonomy): domain Archaea; phylum Nanobdellota; class Nanobdellia; order Woesearchaeales; family UBA9642; genus UBA9642. Next base: position 19,663 of record CAZFVG010000004.1, read on the forward strand.
TTCCATTGATTCTAAGTAAGTATGATTCGTCTGATTATAACGCAAATATTAAGGATAGTAATCGAGTCGCCAATGAAACGATGAATGAACTTTACGCTGATGGAAGCACCGCACGTCTGAATGGCATAATACTCACAGAATCTTTTGTTGCCGGAAAGTCTGCCATTTATAAGACGGCTGTAGGAAAGAAAACGTTGCAATTCTCTGGAATCGATACATCGTATGCTAGAAATATTGTTCCCGGAGCAACCGTCATTCTCGATGTCGACAGAAAGGAGAACGGGACAGTAGGCGATACATTGAGCATAAGCCTTGAAAACATAATCGCCACGGAACGAAAGCAGTAATCCGCAAACCTTATATATTATTAATAGTTCTATGATGATATGACAAACCCTTGGCATGACGTAAATATTGGCGAGGATTCACCTGAAGAGATAAGCGCAATAATAGAGATACCGAAAAATTCTATGCTAAAGTATGAACTTGACAAGGCTACGGGCCTCATGAAACTCGATCGCGTTCTTTATAGCGCCGTACATTATCCCGGAGATTATGGATTCATCCCACAGACGTACTGGGATGACAACGACCCGCTCGACATAATAATCCTTTCATCATTCCCAGTCTATCCGCGAACAATAGTCCATGTAAGACCTATAGGCGTTATACATATGATTGATGGTGATGAACGCGACGATAAGATAATTGCAGTATACACCGGAGACCCGAGATTTCATAAATACAGAGATATAACAGATATACCCGAGCATAATTTATTAGAGTTAAGGCACTTCTTTGAGACGTATAAGCAACTCCAGGGAAAGCACGTCAAGGTCTTATCAATACAGCATTCAGGGGCAGCAAGAAAGTATATTCTTGAAGGGATGAAGAAATATAACGAAAAATTTTCTAAGAAGAACGCGAAGAAATAGGTGAGCGCCATGAGATATGTCATGATACTTTTATTTTTACTGACAATATTATTAGCAGGATGCTCTGCGTCTACAAACGGGACAAATTATGATGCTCTTGCAAAGTGCCTCACTGAAAAAGGCGTTACGATGTACGGGACAACATGGTGTCCACATTGTAACAACCAGAAGAAGATGTTCGGCACGTCATTCCAATATATAATGTTTGTAGATTGCGATGCAAAGCCAGGTACGTGCTCTGCTGCAGGAGTTCAGGGATATCCTACATGGGTCATTAACGGGACAAATTATCCTGGAGAGCAGACGGCAGCGGACTTAGCAAGATACAGTGGATGTTCGGTGGAATGATTTCTAGAATTGTTTACCTGAAAAGTCAATAAAAAATAAAAAAATAATTTAGATAGTATCTATCTAAAATGCTTGGTTACGTCAATGTACATAGTCTCTGTCCTTCCCATTTCCTCATTAGCGTATCGTACGGAAACTCTGCCGCTCATATTCTGTCCTGTATTGAAGCTGCATCCATTTAATACGATAGTAGCGTCTGCACCATTAACCATCTCATGGCTCGAATTATTACATGTGATATTGCCTAAGCTACATATTGATGCTTCGGTCGTGTTACACGAAATATTTTCTAAAATCATATTAGCCGTACCTAAGGTTATAGAGTATCCCTTGCCATTATTAATTGATATTGTTAATGTATCTGCAGTAGCCTGCGTATCCGTGCACGCAAATCCGCTGCTTGCAACGCATCTGTCTGGGATAATTTTTCCTGAACCGCCGCCATCAGGGCCTGCGCCGCATTGTGACGCATCTATAGTGCATGAACTTGTGCAGACGAGTGATCCTCTCTCATATCCGAAATCCGAGCAATACAAATTAGACCCTAATACTAATACTGCTACTCCGTTTTGTCCATTATTCCATGATGATACTAATGTTGCATCTACTTTAAGTCCGTTTATGACAACCGACTCGTTTTCACCAACATAGTCTACTTGTGTATTAACCGATACTATAGCTCTTGTTCCGTTAAATCCTGTAAGCTGGACAGTATATACTTGTCCATTCACACTTACATCCTCCGCAGCGCCCATTGCTAAACTTACATTTACTCTTTGGTCGAAGTTTGTTCCATCACATTGCTCGCCAGCGTCTATTATTCCATCACCACAGACTGCAGTAGGAGTTGGTGTCACAGTGACCATTGTGCTTGGATGTTTTCCTAAGTATGCGTTTATTACGGGGTCGTTGTTCGCGTCGTATCCGGAGTTGAGGTTTTGTGCATTGACGACTACTATCATCTCATTAGATGTCCATACATATGTAGAGGATCCCTCCATTTGATTGTTTCCCATCATTTTGTATACCTGACCATTGTATTCTGGAGTCACGTTCATTTCGATTCCGTGTAGTATATTGTTGAGGTAGTTGGTCGCAGAGTTAGAATCTGCAAATGCTGCTACTTGCACCGAATAATATGCCGATTGTCCATTTTGTCCATCTTCATACTGTGTACTATATATCTTGAAATTGTAGTTGTTGTCTGAACTATCTTGCTCGTTTGATCCTTGATATGTGTATTCTCCAACATCTCCAATGTTTGCTTCTATGAGATAATACGGATAACTTTCTGCGACGCCAGCAACACTTACATACCCGTTGTTGTTGTCTGTACTTTTCTCTGTGACATCTGGGGGCGCCGAGACGTCGAAATATATATAGTAATTCTGTGTTCGTTGTACATTCGTGAATTCATTCGAGAAACATGCGTATTGCGTGTCAGTTCCGAGTTGGAGATTGTTGCTTAATAATAATTGATGGTTCACGACCGTTAGATATGCATGTGCTTGCGCGCTAGGTGAGACGAATGATACTTGCTGCGTTGTGTAATTCTCTTGACTTTCTTTTTGGGAACTCATTCCCCATCCTATATTGATGTTTCCCTCATAATTTCCGCCAGTATTCTTGACACAT
>CAZFVG010000005.1:0-21914 GCA_964522135.1 uncultured Methanosarcinales archaeon
CTCTCTCTTTAAGCTTATTTGCGATAAATTTTGCAGCCTTTATTCCCTGTCTTCCATCTCTTGTCGAGCCGTATATTATTGATATGGTGTTTGTCATGATAGATGAATGTCTAATTCTATTATAAAATTTATGAAAGTGTGCCCATATTTATCATAGACTATATGTTTTTCTCGTCGATTTAATGCCTTTTTTTCAATTTTCGATCGTTTTTCATACATTTTTTCCGCATGTGTGAGCACAAAAACAAACATTTAAATATAAGTTATGACACTGAAATAGATATTGGTATACAAAAGCGTATACCTAGATACATCCAAACATCAAATAATGTCAAAGCAGTAACTTTTAACGCAGTTGCTTCAGGCATCCATAACGAAAATGAACCAAGCGGGAATAGACAGAGTTAGCTTAATCCATATCATAGGATTATGGTTCATGATTGTGATGCTGTTCGGAGCAATTTATTACGGCCTATTATTCGCCAATCAACCCCTGATTCGAGGTAATGAACCGTTAACTAAGAACATTAACGGTTTAGAAAACAGCGTGTACTTTAGTTTCATCACGGCATTAACAATCGGCTACAACGATATAACGCCATCTGGATACTCAAAACTCGCAGTAATAATTGAGGCAATACTCAGCCTTGCAACACTCGGATTATTCATCGGAAAAATAGTTGCGGAACATCAAGAAGAATTCGAGCACGAGATAACGACTGAGGAATTGACAAACGCCGCAGTAACTGAACTGTACATATACAGAAACGACATCAAGGATCTGCCTGTGAAGAAGAAATCGCTTAAGGATTATGAGTCATCACTCGCAAGCCTGAAGCTGGCATTGACAAACATCAAGAACGCGGATGTCCAGGACACGGTAAAGGCAGAACTGGTCATCAATAGCATCAATTTTTCACTTTCCAAAACAATAGAAACAACCGAGAGGTTCAATCAATGGCTAAAAGGATCGACGACAGCGACAGAGTGTCAAACAATTGCACAAGAGATATATGAACAATATAAATCGAAGCAATTCCAAAACACGAAAGTTGAAGAGAAGTTGAAAGATCTGAATACGACATTACAAACCTTACAAGAATCATTAGGAGCAGTAAGACGCTAGGAATAATGATTCACCCCTTCAAAGTCCATTTCATCATGGATACCAAGAGGAAGGATATGTAAACTAGAAAACGTAAGGGTAAAGCAATGTGCTTTGGTCTTATTCCCAATGATTGAGCATCTCTTTTTTAAGCTAAAGTATTCACGCAATCCTTGACCTCCTAGGCACTTTGTCTAGGAGGGCCCATTCCTTTCAATCACTTCCATTCCAAAAAATTTAGCGACAACTAATAGCGACGACAAAACATAACACAGCAGCGAAAAGCCAAAAAAACAGTAAGGCGATATATAAAAAATAACAAAAATACCTAACTAAAAAGTGTCGAACTGTTGAGGTATAGGTTATAACCAGGACCGCACAATAGTGCACAAGGAACTGGCAAAGTTAACCGGGAAAGAAGAGGTTCGTGGAAGAAGCATCTAACAGTGTTTCTGTCCAAAAAACTAAATAAAAAAATTCCATAGCGGCAAAAAATAGAGATGGGAACTGAACTTAGACAATCTTATTACAATAAGGTCTAATTTCAACAATCGTCAAAGACGCAATGACGGAATAATATGTTTAGAAGAACAAATCCAGTACAGGAAGACAGTCGTGACCGAAAAAATCAACCTCGACACTCGACGTTAGGAATTTTTTATATTTTTTTTATTCTTTCATGATTCTTGACATGTTGACTGCTTTATCGCTAGAACTTAGTTTCATGAGCCTCACGCCTTGTGTGCTTCTTCCGACAGTGGATATTTGAGAACATGATGTCCTTATTAGGATTCCTTTCTTTGATATGAACACGACTTCATCATCATCCATGACTGATAATATCGCTTCGACACTACCGTTTCTCTCTGAACACAATATATTCCTTACACCCTTTCCGCCCCTGTTGATCAGTCTATACTCGCTTACTGCGGTCTTCTTTCCATATCCATTCTCCGTTAATGTGAGTATATTATGTGATTCTTCAGCGATGATCATTCCAATGACGTAATCATCCTTTTCAAGTCTTATTCCTCTTACGCCCTGGCTTGTCCTTCCTGTAGGTCTTATATCTTCTTCATTGAATCTTGCGGCTATCCCGTGACGCGTGGCAAGCATGATGTTCTTTGTTCCGTCTGTAAGTACAGTATTCACGAGAGAATCCTTGTTATCTTCGTCTAATGATATGGCAGCTATACCGCCCTTTCTTGGGTTGGAGAACTCTATGAGATTTGTCTTTTTTATCGTCCCATATTTTGTTGTCATGACGAGATAATGCTTATCATCGAAATCCCGTACAGGAATTATTGAATTGACCTTTTCATCTGCATCTAGCTCCAAAAGATTTACGATAGCTTTTCCCATGCTCTGTCTTGATGCATCAGGTATTCTATAAACCTTAAGCCAATATAATTGTCCTTTATTTGTTATTATCAATAAATATGAGTGCGTCTTTGCGACAATAAGGTTCTCTATGTAGTCGCCCTCTTTCACGTCAGAAGCTATTACCCCTTTTCCGCCCCGATTCTGGACCTTGTATGTCTCTATAGGCAATCTTTTTATGTATCCTGAATGGCTTATCGTTATTATGACAGGCTCATCTGGTATGAGATCTTCGACGACAAAGTCGCTGTCTTCATCAGCAACGTTGACTATCTTAGTCTTTCTTACATCATTTTTCCCGTAAGTTGAGATTATCTCCTTCATCTCATCCGTTATTATATGTCTTATCCTTATATCTGAACCTAGTATGTCTTTTAATTCTGCTATCTGTAAGATGAGTTCTTTATGCTCATCATTTATTTTTTCCTGCTCAAGCATAGCAAGCCTTCTTATCTTCATCTCTAGTATGGCGTTGCTCTGAGCCTCGCTTAGGCTGAATCTGTCCATTAATTTCTGCTTTGCATCTTCATCAGCATTCTTGCTGTTCTTTATGAGTTCTACTATCTCGTCGATATTTTTCAGCGCTATTTTCAATCCTTCAAGTATGTGTGCTCGTTCCTCGGCCTTTCTCAGGTCGAAAGTACATCTCTTCCTGACGACATCTATCCTATGCTGGATATAATTTACAAGATAGGATTTTAATGAAAGTAATTTTGGTTCGTTTCCTACGAGTGCCACGACATTTATTCCATAACTGTCCTGCAATCTTGTGTAATTGTACAGTAGATTTTTAACGATTTCAGGGTTCGCGTCTTTTTTCAGTTCGAATACTATTCTCACACCGTCCCTGTCAGATTCATCTCTAAGATCCGATATGTCGCTTATCTTTTTGTCCTTGACAAGTTCCGCTATTTGCTCTATGAGTTGTGATTTGTTCATCTGATAAGGAATTTCTTTTACAACAAGTTTTTTCCTATCCTTCTTCTCTTCTATATCGATGACTGATCTTATTCTTATAGTTCCTCTTCCAGTATTATATGCCTCAATTATCCCTCTTCTTCCGACTATTTCTGCGCCGGTTGGGAAATCTGGGCCCTTCACTATTTCGAGTAATTGTTCGGTCGTTATCTCTGGATTGTCTACAGTCGCAACGACGGCGGTGCACATCTCTGTTATGTTGTGTGGAGGGATATTTGTTGCCATTCCGACAGCGATACCTGATGAACCGTTCACGAAAAGATTAGGAAATTTTGATGGCATGACAAGAGGCTCTTTCAATGTTCCGTCGAAATTCGGCGAGAAATCAACAGTCTCTTTTTCTATATCTTGAAGCATCTCGTCTGATATCTTTGATAATCTGGCCTCCGTATATCTCATTGCTGCGGCGCTGTCACCATCAATTGAGCCAAAATTGCCCTGGCCCTGGACCAATGGATACCTAAGTGAGAATTCCTGCGCCATCCTTACAAGAGAATCGTATACGGCAACATCGCCGTGTGGATGATACTTACCAAGTACCTCTCCTACAATCCTTGCACATTTCTTATATGGTTTATTGTACGTATTGCTAAGCTCGTTCATTGCATAAAGTATCCTTCTATGAACAGGTTTCAAGCCATCGCGCACATCTGGAAGCGCCCTTCCCACAATTACAGACATAGCATAATCTAAATAAGAACGCTTCATCTCATCCTCGATTGTTTGCATTACAATGCGGGGATTTTTGATGTTTGGCACTTGAGTTTTGTCTGTCATATTATCGTCATAAACCATTCAGAATATTACAAAAGAAATAACTCTAATTTATAAGTGTTTTGGTTGGTTTTTTCATGATTTATCGACGAGAAAAATCTTCTTGTTTGGAAAATTTATATGCGGTTTTATCTCTGTTTTACAACTTCGATTATCCTTGATTTATCTTGGTCTATATGGACTTTGAAAGAATGTCCGCAATAGACGCATCGCTTGACTTTATCCGATATCTTTCCAAGTTTTGGGTCATAATTCTGGGCGTGTTTACATTTTGGGCATGAGACTTTTAGCATATTTTTACCTAGAATTTATTTTTTCTCCGATGTCTTCTCTTTCACTCGTTGCAATTCGTCCTTGAATTTCTTTTCAAGCTGCTTTTTTGTGAGCTGCTTTGGCTTTTGCGGTTGGTTCTCCGGCTTTTGGAAGTGATGATCAGTATCTACGTCAGTCTGTATAACGATATCCTCGCCCTTTTCCTTTACGAAATCTGTGTTTAATAAAGCTTCAGTGGCTGTCTTCTGTTCCTGCTCGTGCATAGGCCGTGGTATATCTGATGTGTACGAGTCTGCTTTACGTGCAGCTTCTTCTATCTTTTGGTGTATGCTCTCAAGGAAATTATGTTCTGCTATCTTGTCCTCTTCTGTAAGTATTATACTTCTCGTCTCTATAGATTGGATCCTGTCAACCATATTTAGTACTGGTTGCTCTATCTCTTCTTCTTTTATGAGTGTCATCTGGGCGGGCATTTTTGCTTCTCCCATCACTCCACGGAGATTTTTCTGATCGATATCAAAATAATTATAGAATTTATCCGTTGTCTTGAGTATGTAGCTTCTTCCTTTCTTGTCTTTTCCTATAAAGCCGGCCGTTTCAAGTTCCTCGATATGGTCATAGCATTTATTTCCGCGTATCTTTACGACTTCGTTCTGATATATCGGAGTCTTCCACGCAATGACAGCGAGAGTCTCCATGACTGAGCGTGACAATTCAGTATCGGCAACAATTTTTCTTACCAATGATAGATATTTCTCGCGGACGTTTATCTTCCATTTATTCCCCTCACGGAACACTGCAAGAGCGCTGTTATTCTTATCATAATCCGATTGCAACTCCTCAAGGCAATTCTTCGTCGTCCTTTTGTCAAGCTCGCATAGCGATGCTATTGCCTCGTCATCGATATATTTTCCTATAGCAAACAACACCGCCTCTACGCGCGCCTTGTTCTCTTTAGAAGAAGTATCTTTTTCTGAGAGAACAGGGATCGGCGCTATTTTTTCCTCATAGACGTTCATTATCTTCTCTTCTAGCTCTTTTAACGACGCTATAGGTTCAGGCTTAGTCTCTTCAACGATATGCTCTACAGGAATGTCTTTGATTATTTCTGTTGCTTTTGTCGACTTAAGAAAGTCTTTTACAGGCGCACCCATCTTAGATTGATTCCTATGTTTCTTCTCAACCTCTATTTTTTTTATACTCTTAGAATTCTTAACTTTTTTTACTATACTTTTCTTCATCTTTCACCAAGCTTTTCTCTTTGATCATGGCATCAAGGAATGGTTGCAGATGATCTACATCTATGCCAATTTTTTGTGATATCTCCTCTGCAGTCTTCGGTTCCGTAATAGCGAGTATTACACAATTTCTGATAGATCTGTTTAGGTTGACTTTAAGCAGTTCATTCTCGCTGCTCTGATTTTTTACGGCTATCCCCACTTCATGTATCCTTGATAGGAGATCGTTGTACCAGTCTGTCAATTTCTTATCCGTTAAGTGGAATTCTTCCGGCTTCAATATCTCGACGCTTGCAGGGCTTAGGTTGAAGCACATGCCGTTAAGTTTTTCAAAATTCGATATGAGTATTTCAGCCTCGAGGAACGTACTCCATACACCATCGTTCTCTTGTGTAGGAGCATAATATTCCTTAAGGAATACGAATTCCGGATCTTCCTTTATAGCGGCTATGTACTGCCTTAATGTCCTCTCTACATGCTCTTTAGGGTTTCCTGCCATCTCAAAGATGACTCTACATAAAAGGTGTCCCTTTGCCACAAAAGATTTTATTTCCTTTTCATCCATGAGAAAAATAAATCAATCTTTTTTTATAAATCTATCGTTTGAGGACCTGTTCTCTCGTGAATGTTTATAGCGAATAACTAGTTTATAAATCCCTGCCGAAGCGCTTATAATCCTATAAAGTTTATTTTTTTGGTCCGGAGTGTAAAAATTTTTTCCTTTCGAAAAGCATTCGAGTGTTATGTTATTTTGTAAATATTTCTTCATTTAATCCGCAATAACTCGTTATTGTGAAACTATTTCTCATCGACAAACAATATTTTTACTATTATATAATAATAAGAAAACTTTTAATAGTGTTCGAGGATAATTAAGATTAATTAGGCGTATCCATACGATTAAAAAAGGGGTGTTTTATGGGATTATTTGATTTTTTAAAGAAAAAGCCATCTGACCAGCCCATAGTCCAATCGTTTGGTAATCCTGACCTAAATACTGACCTTCCTTCTATAGACGGCAGCACTGTGCTTTCTAATAATAACCCTTCTGACGTTAACTTTACAGGCAGTCAATTTCCAGGACTCAATCAGCCAGTATCTGATGCGAACCCGAAATCAGTGAGTATAAACGTTCCGTCGTTAGACTTCAGTCTTCCTGATGCTGATGAAACTGCAACGACGACAATCCCTGCGCCGGCGAGCGTTCCGGACAAGGGATATGTATCCGTAGATGATCTCAATAAATTATTTATCTCTGACGATTGGAAAGAGCCAGATTGGAACAATTTCGATCCTAACAATGAAGAGGCAATAGAAGAGCCAAAACCAGAAGACTTTGCCCTGGCGGCAGAATCTGATCTTCCATCATTTACAGAAGAACACAGTCCAATGCCTTCTGTCCAGCAATCAGAGCCGAGGCGGACAGGACCTAAACCGGTCGATCTTTATATTCGGGGAAGGGCATACAATAGGGTATTTGATGAACTGGCGATAATAAATCAGACACTTTCGCGTCAGGATTCTAAGATGCCTCCATACGAAGAATTGCTCAAGCACGAAGAGCTATTGATAGGTCAGGCAAGGGAGCAGACAGAATACTTATATAAAAAATTGAATCAAGTTGACAGAAAAATATTTTCGTAGGTGAACAAAATGGAAAAAAATACTCCAGTATTCGTAAAGATTAATGATTATAAAGAAGTCCTCGACATAGTCGATGTCTTGAAACAGAAACTGAAAGAGACGACGCAGACGCTTGACAAGATAAAGGAATTGAAGTCCGAAGAGGACCGGGAATTGCAAGAGTGGGAGAAGAGCATCACAGAGATATCCCGAAGATTATCATTCATAGATTCAGCATTTTTTGAAAATGAGTAAAAAAATAAAGAAAAAGGAAATTGCACCGCAGGTTCACGAGGGTGAGCCGTATTTTGTATATCTTAAGAATCCATTAGAATACAGAAGACAGCTCCTTGAGAGTTCGAGAAAGACTATATATGCGCTCAAGAGTCATCAGAAGATACTCTCTATAAGACAGAAGAAATTCGAAGAGATGAGAAAGCTCCGCACTTCGATAAAGGAATTATTGTATCTGAATAGGAAATTTAACGAGAAACTGCCAAAATACGACAACAAATTCCTAGAGGGTGTACGTACAGAAGACAAGACTAAGCCCGTCAAGATATTGGTTACAAAGGTTAGAAAGCCTGCAGTTCCTATAATCAAGAGAGAGAAATCGGATATGGACAGACTAGAAGAATCCTTAGCAGGCATAGAGAAGAAGCTAAGGAATCTTCAATAGATTTTTTCTAATCAACTTTTTAAATCATTCTAGACTTTCTCTTACATACGCGGGGATACCAAAGTGGCCAAATGGGGAGGACTCAAGATCCTCTGGCTTAGTGCCTTCGAGGGTTCGAATCCTTCTCCCCGCACTTTTCTTTTTACAAAAAATGACAGGCTAAAGGTCACTAAGATAGCAACGATAGATTTATATTATACTAAAAATATTACTAATCATGAAATTAGTATTATTGAATGGAAGTTCTTGTTCTGGTAAGTCAACAATCATAAAACATATTATTAAAGAAAAGGATAATTTCTTTCAACTATCTTACGATTCTATTAAATGGTTATTTTCTAAATACGCTTATAAGAAATATGGCGATGACGTTCAGAAAGTTATATTCTCTATAGCTCTAACTGTGTTTAAGATGCATTATAATGTTGTGGCAGATTATACTAAAGATAAGAAATCGAGACAGAAACTTATAGCATTAGCAAAAAAACATGGTTATGAAATAATAGAGATTAATCTGGAAGCAGATTATGGTGTATTGTCCAAGAGATTCGATGAGAGAGTTGCCAGAGCATTATCTAATCCCGAATTAAGAATTGTTAATACGTCAAAGGAAAGATTTAATAGGCTCCACGAACAATTCCATAAAGAAAAAAATTCTAAAGCAATAACATTTCGAACTGATAAACAAACAGTAGAACAAGTATCTAAAAAAATATTGAAACTATTATAATTTATACTGTTAGAATTATTCCTATTGCTATCAGTATGAAGAAGACTGATTTCTTGAGTATATTTTTCCATTCTAGGTTTTCTTTGAAATATCTTGGCCAGAATTTGTGCCCTAGATATATGAATGCTATCATGAATACGGGCGCTGTCGCCATGAGTCCCTGTGCCACCGTAACGGGCACGGTAACTATGGCATAGGTTATGCTTGCCATTGCAAGGAATGTCACAAAGTTATTCAGTATGAACTGCCATACTGTTCTAAGATATATCTTTCTAGAATCGGCTATTTCTTTCTTATAGAATAGGAGCCCGAAGATTATAGTTATGGTTGTCGACATTATGGCTGCCCACGTTATCACGGTTATCCAGTCTATTGATTCGAGAGCATATTTCGTGACTGTAGAGCTGGTTGCGATTATGAACGTGGTGAGTGTCATGTAAAATAGTGCTTTGTTTATCTTGAGTCCGCCCTCGTATGTCAACATGAACGAACCGAATATTATAACTATAAATCCTATGTATTGTAGAATCGATAATCTCTCACGCACCACAATAAACGCTAGTACTGGAACAAATATCTTTCCGAGATTGAATAATGCGCTCACTATGCTTGTGTCTATCTCCTTGAGTGCCTTATAGTATGGATAGAGATATATTATCTGCCCCACTCCGACAAGAATTATGGGAACTATCATGTCTGTCGGCAACAGTTTCGGAAGACCGAATATCCAAAGCAGCGGGATGAAAAGCATATCTGTTATGTTGGAGTAGAAGAGGAGAGCAAACATATTCTTAAATCTATTATTTATAAGAAAATTATCGATGATTATGCCTATACTGAAGAATAGTATGGCAAAGAATATGAACATGTATTCAAGCATAAGCATGATTCTCCTATTCCGATTTATATTTTTTCCTAAATACTCTTCTGTACTTTACATTAATTATTTAAATAACGTAATCATTCTATTATCATGAAAGACAACATCGTAAGAGAGTTGGATAAATTCAGAGTTATTTATGGTTTGAAGCAGGTCTATAGGTTCAATTCCGTCGGTAAAAGGAAAGAGAGCACCGCGGAGCATATCTCTAGCACGCTTTTGCTCGCAGATTTTCTTATGGAACAATTTGACTTCAAAGTCGACAAAATGCATGTTTTTGAATTAATACTGTATCATGACGTCGTGGAGTTATATTCTGGCGATATGCCTCTGCATCCGAGCATAAAAATTGTCGGCCAAAAAGAGAAAGAGGCTAAGGATTCTGTTCGTCTTTCTAAAGTTCTTCCGAAAGTAGTATCTACAAAATATTTAGAATTATTTAGGGAATTCGAAGCGAGAAAAACACGTGAGGCAAAACTTGCGAAAGCCATAGAGCAACTGGATGCAGAAATCCATGAATTAGACTACAAGAAAGACTGGAAAGGATGGACAGAGAAATTCTTGAGGGAAAAGAAGGAAAAATATCTTGCTGACTTTCCGCAGCTGAAGGATTTATTTGAGCGTCACATAAAATATTGTCGTGAGAATGGCTACTTTGACCAATAAGTTAAACGACGATTATTCTTCTATTATATTCTTTTCTCAAAAGCACATATTCACGAGTTATCTATTTTGTCTAAAAACTCGTTGATTTCGGATAGATTGTTAATGATATGGTCGGCATCTTTTACCTCGTTAGTTTTATAAAAATCGGTTTTTAGCCCTAGAACCATCATTTTAGCATTCTTTGCGGATTCTACTCCTTGTATTGAATCTTCAATAACTATACATTCATTAGGGCTCACGCCCAACTTTAATGCCGTTTTTAGGTATGGATCAGGATGTGGTTTATGATTTTCTAAATCGTCTGATGTGATTATACCATCTATATACGATCGTATACCTAAGCTATTCGTAATTATATCGACTTTTTCTTTTTTGGCAGATGTAGTTAGGCCTATTTTTAGTCCCCTACTTTTTATATCTTTAAACACCTTTTGTATTAATTCTTTCGTATCTAGCATTTCCTCTTTAATTAGTTCTGTCTGAGTTTTTATGTATTTTGAATTGAATATGTCAATATCTATTTTTATGTTGAATATTTCTTCATATGTCGCGATACGTTTTTTTGAAGAATAGTTTTGTGTATGATCATTCTGTTCTGTTGTTAATTGTACGCCGTATTGTTCTAACGCTGCATTGTTTGCCACCAGGTTATATGCGGGTGTACCTACTAATACTCCATCCATATCAAATATTACTGCTTTCATATCGACATACAATATTCCTAATTTATACATGTTATGATTGGTATAACTATTGGTAATAATACTTTTTCTAAGATTTAAACTATATTTCATAATATTATTTCATACTTGCTTTAGGTTAATTATTTAAATCGATGATTATTCTTTACTGATACGCGGGGGTGGCAGAGCCTGGTCAAATGCGTAAGCTTCAGGAGCTTATCTCTTAGTGGGTACGCGTGTTCGAATCACGTCCCCCGCAATTTTCTTTCATAATCTTTAATAACTGCGTTAATTCTTTTATATTATGGTTGAAGAATTGATGCCTGTTGTATTCATAGGACATGGCTCACCCATGAATGCTATTGAGAATAATGAATTCACGCGTGCTTGGAAAGATATCGCTAAAAAAATTCCGAAACCGAAATGTATCCTCTGTATTTCAGCGCATTGGCTCAAGGGCAATACGGCTGTTCTGTCGACTGAAAATCCTAAATTAGTTTATGATTTTTATGGTTTCCCTCAAAAATTGTACGATGTTAACTATCCTGTAAAAGGTTCCTTAGCATATGCAAAAACGATAAAGGAGTCCATACGCACAGTCAAAGTTGCATTAGATGATTCTTGGGGAATAGACCACGGGGCGTGGTCCGTACTTATTCATATGTATCCTTATGCAGATATTCCAATCATACAACTCAGCATTAATCCGGATATGCCTTTGGAAAATCATGTAAAGATAGGCAAAGAGCTTACAGCATTGCGCAGCCAGGGCGTCTTGATACTCGGCAGCGGAAATATAGTCCACAATCTTAGGATGATGCGCGTGGATGGAGAGCCGTTCTCCTGGGCAGAAGAGTTCGATGATTATATCGTGAAAAATTTGAAGGATGGCAACGTTTCCAATCTTGTCAATTATGAAAAAAACAAGGATTCGCAGCACGCCGTACCTACTAACGATCATTACATCCCATTGTTGTATATTATCGGATCAGCCGATATGAAAAAAGAGAGGCCAATTTTCTATTGTCAGAACATATTCTACAGCTCATTGTCGATGACGTGTGTATGCTATGGCATGAGATGAGTTTATTGTCCTCTCGAAAAATTATTATGGAAATTTTTCTCATTAGATAGTTTCCCATTAAATATATAAATACAAAATCATACTAAGAATTGTGATTAGTGAACGCGCACAGATATCGATGTTGGTATTGGCATTATTAGTTGCAGGATTTGCCGGTCTATTGATATATTCAGGATTCTCATTCGATAAATCTGTGCTTTCTTTTGACGGAACGACAATAACAGAAAAACTTTTCATGACTCCTAATAGTGATTATAGAAATCTCTATAGATATTTTAATACTCCCATAGATTCTAACCTCGGAGAGGGATACATTAAGATATCTGATGTGGAATGTTCTTTCGGTAATTCTTACTACAAGGATTATGATGGGAAATTGTTTACCCAGAGCGATACATCATTATTTTCCATGACAGAGAACAACGAGTATGGTTGTAGTTTAGGAGATAATTACGGATATGTCCACGGTAGCGATTATTGGATGTCATCACAATATGAATTATATCCATCTGCGCTGTTCAGCGATAACGGAAAAAAATATATAAAATTTGTTGCATATTCGTCAGGCAAGCATCCACTTTTAATCAAGGGTGAGAACTTCATCGTTCCCGATGGCGTTATTGCTAGAGATGTTTATCTCCCATCTGAAGATGTTGTCATCTATGTGCCATACTCTGTACAGGATTCTGTGCCGGTCCTGTCTGCAGTTTCCTTCAACTACCCTATATTGGATATAGTGGTGGTCCTGCTGCCGGCACTCTTGACACTATTAATATGGTTATTTTTCGGAAAGGAGAATCTTGTTGAAGACGTTCCTGATTATTTCAGTCAGATACCTGATGAGAAAAGAAAGCCATGGCAAGTCGCGGCATTCTTCGACCCACCATTTTCTGATATATCGCCAAACATGTTCGCCGCTACATTGCTTGACTTCTATAATAGAAATATAATAGACCTGAAGAGCATCAATGACAAGACATATGTGAAGATACTTAAGGTAGACGGGCTTGACGAGATAGAATCAGAGATAATGGGGATGCTAGAAACAATACAGAAACATTCCTCAAAAGAAAACATAAATCAGGGATACTTCAAGATTACTGAGAACGCCTTTGAACGCGCGTTCTCTCCACTGCGGAACGTTGAATTGCAATCGCAGTCCATATTATTGTCAAAGGATGTAAAGTCTAAATCAAAAGAATATATCAGCAAGATCGGTATTGTTTTAGTTTCTACGTTGCTTTTCATCTCATTCCTTGTAGCTGTACATCTATTCACAGGATGGATGTTTGTCATAGGCGCAGTCATTACCCTATCGGCCTGCGCATTAATCGCTCGCTCTTCGCTATTTTCAAAATATAAAGGAGAGTTCTTCCGCGAATATCAAAAGTGGCAGGGTTTCAAGAAATATCTGAGATCATTGCCATCGATAAAGAGTTCGCCTCCACAGGCGACGGTGCTTTGGGAAAGATATCTCGTATATGGAACAGCTCTTGGCGTAAGTGAGAAGGTACTTAAGGCATTACAGTCATGGAAGATAATAAACACTAAGGATTATGGCTTCTATCATGGTGCGATAATAACTACGACCACCATGAGTGGTTTTAGTGCTGCAGCGCCTCGCGGAGGGGCTGGCGGAGGCATCGGCGGTGGTGGAGGGATGGGCGGTGGAGGGGTAGGCGGAAGATAAAATATCAGGCGCCAATTTGTCATGAAGGTTTCTCGTCGACAAAAAATCGACAAATGCAAATATTTTTAAATAAACACTCATTCCCTAATATAAGATACATCAAAAAAGGTTTTCTGAAAATATCTTTTATCGCGCATTCAGCGTCGATAATCAGTGCTTTTTCTATAACTTTTTAAACAACAGTATCAGATTGAAATAAAAATAAACAAACAAAATAGATCATAACATAGATTATGAAATAAATTAGAGGTAAAAATACAATGATAGAAATAATGCCAATAGGTGGCTACAGAGAGGTCGGCAAGAACTGCACAGCAGTCAAGGTCGATGACGAGGTTATAATTCTCGATATGGGTCTGCACATGCAGAACTACATAAATTATACTCAAGATGAGGATGATGCCGATATGTCTTATCAGAAATTGAAAGAGATAGAGGCAGTTCCCGATATAGATGCGCTAGGCAATTGGTTGCCGCTCGTGAAAGCGATATGCATAGGACACGCACATCTTGATCACGTAGGCGCGGCGCCGTTCATGGCGTCACAGTTCAAGTGTCCTATACACGGAACACCGTACACTATAGAGATGCTTAAGGTACTCGCCCTTGATAAGGAAATAAAAATTCATAATCAATTGGTGAGTCATCCTGTAAACTCAATGTTTCAGGTTTCTAATAATATAAAGATAGAATTCATAAGCATAACACATTCGATCGTCGATACGGCACTCATTGTGATACATACAAAATATGGATCTGTCGTATACGCGAATGACTTCAAGCTCGACAACCAGCCGACACTCGGACTCAAGTCCAATATCGGAAGGATGCGCGAGCTGAAAAATGTTAGAGCGATGATAATAGATTCGTTATATGCCCAAACTCCTATAAAGACTCCCTCAGAATCAGTTGCAAGAGAGCTTCTTAGGGACGTAATGCTAAGCACTAATTCGAAAGGCAAGGCTATAATAGTTTCGACATTCTCAAGCCACATGGCTAGGATAAAATCGATAATGGAATTCTCAAAACAACTCAATAGGAAAGTCGTGTTCTTGGGAAGAAGCCTTAACAAATACATAATTGCGGCAGAGGCTACCGGAATCGTAGAATTCTCAAAGCAGGGAAGAATAATCCCCTATAGAAGATTAGTGCAGAAATTCCTAAGAGATTGCAGAAATCCAGAGAATTATGTCTTTGTCGTAACAGGACATCAAGGTGAGCCTAAATCAGTCCTTGCAAGGATGATATTCAACAATTATTTTGCATTCAAGAAAGATGATATAGTGATATTTTCGTGTCACGTAATCCCCGGCCCCGAGAATATAAAGAACAGGGAGGTAATGGAGAACGGCCTCAAAGACAAAAAAGTTAGGATATTTAGGGACATACACGTTTCCGGACACGGCGCAAGAGAAGATCAGAGAGATTTGATAAATATAATCCATCCAGAGATATTGCTTCCGGCGCACTCGGAGCTTATCGTTTCGGAACAGTTCATGGAACTTGCTGAAGAGATAGGTTACCGTGAGAATAAGAATTGTTTCATATTGAAGAATGGATCCAAGTTCAAGATAGAATAAGACTCGATAAATTAAGCTTTGATGAAATGAACTTTGATAATAATATAAAAATATTGGAATCAGAGATTAAGAAATTATTCTCTAATGATAAGTCTCACGATATATACCATCTGAAACGCGTGATGAATATCGCTTTCGAGATACAAAAGATTGAGGGAGGGGACAAAGAGATAATAGCATACGCCTCTTTGCTCCACGATATCCATCGGATGATGCAGTCGAATTCTGGGAAATATGCGACTCCTGAGGAATCTCTTCCAGAAGTCATAAAGATACTGAAGAAGATAAAGATATCTAAAGAGAAATTTGATCACGTCTTGAAATGCATAGAATACCATGAAGATTACACATTCGGTGTTGGAAGAAAGGCGGATGATATCGAAACGAAGATACTTCAGGATGCAGACAGGATTGATGCTATAGGCGCTTTGGGAGTTGCAAGATGCTTTTATTATTCGGGAAAATACAGTCAATTGATGTATGTTCCGGAAGTTCCTTTTGATGGTAAAAAATATGACGCGTCCGAAATGATTGACGTTTCATCTATACACCATTTCAAAAGAAAATTATTGAATCTGCACAAAGGGATGAACACGAAGACAGGAAAGAAGCTTGCCAGACAAAGGCACGATTTTATGATATTATTCCTGAAAGAATTCTTTGCAGAATGGGATGGAAAGAGATAAATCAATTAATTTTCAATCCTTTTTAGAATTATCCCTTGCTTAATCAGTCGTCAAAGAACCTCGGATCATCGCTTCTGATTATCATATTTCCTGGCTCGTGCCTCTTGATATATTCAGGATCGCTCTTTTTTTCTTGAGCTTTTTCTGCATGCATCAAGTTCTCGTTTATCTCGAGGGCGCGTTTAAGAGTGATATTTCCGCATTTCATGCAGTTCATATACGGACCGAATTTGCCTTTCTGGATCAATAGATATCCACCGCATGTACATTTCAGGTCAGGAAGGTCTTTAGATTTGTGATCGTTGCATACAGGAACGCCTTGCGGATTTTTGATTATCGCTTGCCTTCCGCAGAACGGACAGTTCTCTGTCCTTGATTCTCCGTAACTTTTTGGGACGAACATATTGAAAAGAAAAATGGCTTATTTATAACATTATTTATTTTTATATAGAACTTATTTTATTTCGCGAGCTTCTTCAACTGCCCTATCTCTTCTTTGACGACGGCAAATCCTCGCTCCCAGAATTCCTCTGACTCTACGTCTATGCCAAAAATCTTGAGCAAGTTCGCAGGACTGTCGCTGCTTCCTGCGCTGAGAAGGTTGACGTATTTTTCTATGAATGGCTTGCCCTCTTTTCTGTACATATCATATAATGCGAGCACAGAAAGATTTCCCCACGCATATGCATAGCAATAGAACGGCGTCTCGTATATGTGAGTTATATAATTCCACTCGTGTTTGAAGACTTCTGGAATCTCCATATCGCCGAATTGTTCCTTGAGGAATTTGTAATATTGATTATCTAATTCGTCTTTTGTTGCGCCATTCTTTATCGCTTCATGGGCGTATATCTCAAATATTACGAAGTATGCCTGTCTTACTATAGTTGCCCATTGGTCATCAAGCCTCTCCATAAGTATTCCTATCTTTTCTGCCTTGTCGTCGCTCTCTTTTATCAGCCTTTCAGCAAGCATCATCTCACTGAATACAGAAGCCGTCTCACATATCGTCAAAGACGCCTGTCTCTCGAAATCTGTCTGCTTTTCAGCCGAGAAAGTATCATGTATGCCGTGTCCAAGTTCGTGCACTATGGTGGTTATATCTCTTGATTTATTTCCTATAAAATTAAGCAGTATATATGGCGACAAGTCGCGTGTTATCGACATGCAGAATGCTCCACCACGCTTATTGTCAGATGGTGGAGAGTGTACATGTTTTCTTTCGAATATTTTGAGCGCCCTGTTATAAAATCTCTTGTCAAACAATCTGAATGTTTCAAGGACGTAATTTTTTGACTCGATATATGAATAGTTTTTATCTTTCGTGACGTATGGCGCATATAGGTGATATCTTGAATAGGAATACTTCTGTCCAGAGTTCTTGTTCAGGAGATATTTTATCTTGAAGTAATCTATGAATATGCCTGCATTCTTCCTTATGACTTTGAGCATTGCATCGACCGCCTTGCTGCTCACATCCTGATCGAGATGCCTTATGTCTATGCTATTTTTATATCCTCTTATCTTTATGCCGTCATTATACCATCCGGTCGCTATATCCTTATATATCTCTCCGAAGACATCACTGTTCTCGTCGTATTTTTGGAGCAGTATATCATAGGAATGCTGCCTGTATTCAGGATTTGCGCTTTTGAAATTGCTGACTGTCTCGTCCTTGTTCATTTTTTTCCCGTACCAGTCGAATACGAATCCGTTAGTCATTATGCTATATATCTCAAAAAATGAGCCCCCGCCTGTCGTATCCTTTATTTGCATTATCTTCTCTATCTCTTCGCTCTTTACATATGGTTTTGATTTTCTCATAGATATAAGATGATACTTATATGGTTTTATTTCTGGAGCTTCGATGAGCTTCCTTGCAACATCATCATCCAGTTTTATGAACCAGAGATCGAAAAACAGCATCCTATTAGATATATCCGCAACGAATTGCTTCAGGACACCAAGCTTTGCAAGTGCCTCCTGATCCTTTGTATTCTCTGAAAATTTAAGAGTGTAATATGAGTCTATCTTTGAATACTTCACCGCAATCCCTTCGCTCAGAAGTATTATCTCTAGAAGTTTTTTCGCGCTTATGTTATCATTCAGGATCTTTCTGTATCCTTCAAATCTTTCTACATCCTTTTTTATCTCTGGGACCCACTCATCAAAACTCTTGCCTCCAAGTATTTCATTCAAGTCCCATAAATCTTCCTCGCCTGCCTTCGCTGCATCTTTTTTCTGAACAATCTCGCCGCTTTTGGTGGTTTTTCCCATTCTATATCCCAACGCTACTTATTTAAAAACTTTAGGGAAAATCATAACCCAAACGCCACTCAATACCCGCTTATTTTTTAATCAAATTTTTAAAGTCTAAGGGTTTTACATAACTATCACATTTTAATGCGTGTGGGGGATTATTATGAAATTAGTGCTAGCCGAGACAAAACTGATAAAAGAACCTGTGACAATCATTTCTGACCTTGTTACAGAGGCAAAATTCAAGATAGGGAAGAATGGCGTAGAGATGATAGCCATGGATCCTGCGAATGTAGCCATGGTCGTATTCAGACTTCTAAGCAGTGCATTTGTAGAATATAGTGTGAAAGACGAGACATCAATAGTAATAAATCTCGGAAATTTCAGGCAGGTCCTAAGAAGAATAAAGGGCAACGATAATCTGACAATCGAGGTTGCAGAAAATAAGCTCAAGCTCACATTGTCTGGAAATACGGTAAGGACGTTCTTTTTACCGCTCATTGATCAGCAGGAAAAGGATTATAAGGAGCCTGAGTTGAAGTTCAAGACAACGATAAGGTGCCCATCAACGATGTTCAATGACGCAGTAGAGGATGTGGAGATAGTTGCAGAATCTGTAATGCTCCAGTCTGAAGACAAGAAATTTATCGTAAGCGCCTCAGGAGACTCGGGAAAGGTAAACGTCGACATAAAGGCAGGCGATGATGTAAGCGTCGAGACAGCTGAGAAAGTACGTTCAAAGTATTCTATAGAATATTTGAAGAAGATGATACAGGGAAGCAAGATCAGCGACACCGTACTCATTCAGTTCAATAAGGATTATCCATTAAGGATCGAATACAAAGAATTGGATAAGATTCAAATGGCATTCATCTTGGCACCAAGAATAGAGAACGATTAAAAGTTAGTGGCGATTATTGATGATTCACTTGTATACTTTGGTAGCTAAGGATTTGAAAGGTCTTTTATCTTCTAAGGCTCAACCAGTTTTGATTGGTTCTAAGACGTTCGAGATAGTATCTTCCTGTGAAACTTTCACAAAGGAACACGACCAGCAAAAGGAAGTGATTCCATATATAAATATGATACGAATGGCTGCTATTAGGATGAATAGGGCATCTTCAGGGACTGGAGGTCTTGGAAATTCTGGAAAATTCAATTACGAAATGGCTTTGCGAGATGAGCAGGCCATGGAAAAGGATTTAAAAATTGCCGCTGAACTTCTTGGTATAGAATTAAAAGAACTCAATTCTTAAGTTAAGTATTCTTTTTGGTTACACTTGTTATATACTTATATTTTTATTTCCGATTCCATAACGTGAAAAAGAATTATAATATAAAAAAGAAATAGTATGGAGATTACTCCGGTTCTCCAGTGCCGAGCTGTATGTGTTTTGTCCACTCTGGTAGCTGTTTCTCGAATGACTCGAATGCCTGCCTTACGTGATCGTCGTATCTGAAGTGAACCCCTCTTCCCGTCCTTAATTCTATCACATACGTCATGTGAGAAGCGTTCGTATGCAGTTCAAATTGTGTCTGATCACCCAAGAATAAAGCCGAAGCATAGCTTTCTGGAGATGTACTGTTCGCAAGATTCTCGAGCAATTCTGCACGCTTTTCCTGCAGTGATATATATCTCCCTCTTAGTCCTAACTTGTCGATCGCATCCTTCATCTCTGGAGCCATGTAGAATCCTACTGGCGCAAGCAATGTATCCTTCTGGCATGGGCGCTGCCTGTTTATGTCTCGCGCCTCTGCAATAGACATATTGTTCCAATATGTCGATACATGAACTTTCTCAGGATATCCTCTAGCGATGTCGTATCTGTTTTTCTTTCCTTTGAATGCGTTATCAAATCTATCTTCAAGGGAAAAATTGTTCATTCTTTCAATCAATCCATTTTCTTCTGGAAGCTGGACATTTGTGACGACTGCGTCAGGAAGTTCATCTGTATTGACGCCGTTGTGTCTTATGTATTCTGCTCCTCTGCCGAAAAAGTTTTTCATGTATTCCGTCGCCATATCTGTCGGGAATGAGTGTTTCATTAGGTGAGGGAGCATCTTATCTAGTGGAGGCCTGATTTCAGACGCTAGGTCTATCATCTCAGGTATTGTTGATGCCGATAAGAGTTTTAATGTGTCAGTCCATTCTCTGCCCGTCATTATTACTCCGAAATTTGTCAATGCTGCAACAGGCAGAGTGTATCTTGCCCTGTCGAACCCATAATTTCTCTTCATCCTGTCTGCTTCTTTTGGTGTCGCATCTTTAGGGATACGCGCAAGTGTAGGATTCTCTGTGACTTGCCTATCGAGTTCAGCACATACTAATGAACTTATGTTAAAACCTTCGAGCATTATAGGATACCATTCTTTATGGAATCTTTCCGGGACGTTGAAAGCCGATGGATGCGCAAGGCCCTCCGGCTTGTACTCGCAATACCTCGTGCTCGTCTCCTGACCGTCCTGTTTTGGCTGGTTAAAGAATGTCATGTATGGCGTCAACATCGAAACGCCGTCAACTCCTATAGGCACTCCACCTGTGAGTCCACCTATACTCTGGTGTCCATAATCGATGAATCTGAGGATTCTGTCAACCATCTTTTTAGAATCAGAAAAATCAAGATCTGCAAGATCCGCTAATATTTTTTTCATCCCGTCGCCCGTTCGGCTAAATCTTGCAAGAACAGCAGCCATGACTTCAGGCTCGAGTCTATGACCCTCGATGTGCTCTTCAGAAAATTCTGGTTTGAAAACGTATATTGATACCATAAAAATACCCCCACTTACTATTACAAAATAGGTATATTTTAAATAGATTATCATTTTAGATAGTTATTGAATTTATCGTCCCCAATAAGAAACAAATTGACCTCTGAAATATCTAAAGATACGCATAAATTAGGAAAATTATTAAATAAGCTTAGACATTTTGTCATACAACATATTTGAATAAGACAGTATGGGTGATTAACATGGGTGTAGAATTCAAAGGGAACTTGGTCAGTATAGACCGTTCAAAAAACAAGATAGTAATCCACGTTTCAGCAGATACTGAATCTGAACACGTCCTCACTATATCCGCACCCGATGGCTTGCTGTTTAAGGATTCATTTATAATACCGATACTTCGCAATTGTATGATGATGAGTCCATCAGAGATTGATTCTACGCCAACTATAGATCAAGGGTCTGTGAAGCGCCATAAAATAACAATAGTAGTAGACTAAGACTCCGGATGAGTTCCATAACCTTTAAATAATCGCTTTCTAAACTTATACTGTGAGAAACAAATACGTAGGAACAATTGTTGTCGGGATTGCACTATTGGTAGGATTCTTGGTATGGTTATTCAATAAGGCTCTCAGCGATATTGTCGATGCGGATTGCAGCCACGGACCGACATGTCCTATGTGGGGTTCGATTCACTTCCAGACAAACGTCGGTTTAGGACTTATGATATTCATAATACTTGTAGGATTATACCTGATATTTTTTGCAAAGGACGATCCTCAGATAATAAAAGAAGTCCACAAAGAGACAAGGATTGTAAAGGAACAGATCAAGCCGAAGAAACTTGACAAAGGCCATTACGCGAGTGTCATGAAG
>CAZFVG010000006.1:0-20941 GCA_964522135.1 uncultured Methanosarcinales archaeon
CTTAAGGGTGCATTATTTGAGCTGGAAAAGGTCGATGATATAACACAGAGCGATAATCGCATGCTGAGCATCGGTAATGATGGAATTGTGAAGTTAGCTGGAATCTCTAAAGGCCTTTATCTGGCAACGGTGTTTAAAAATAATTCTGTCATGGAGTATTTGCTTGAGATAATGTCAGATGTAGATTCTATTTTACATCTTCCTATGCTCTTTGGCATTGCGAATTCAAAAAAGATTTTACCTGAATCTATTATAGAAAAGAACATCTTGGAATTCAGGCTGAACAACATTTCGACAACGATGTGCTTTAAGTGCGGGAATGACCTTAAAGAGAAAGCCACGTACCATTGTTATAAATGCCATAGATTCTACTGCTCAACACATAAGGCTCCGGAAAGCCACAACTGCACAATATAAGATTCGATAATATCCATATTATTCTATGCACTGAACATCCTCACGAATCTTATTTAAATTCCCTATGATTTCCCATACTATTCCGTTCAATGTTCTTAGTTTGTGAAGAACATCCCTGGAGGTATATTGTGGAAGAAATCAACATTTGGGAATTAGGAAATAAGATAAATGCGAGGATTACGCCAGATTTTCTTAGAAAGATAAATCTTGAGATAAAATCTAAATTTAGCTCCAAGCCTAAGTTTTATAGAAGATTGATTGAGTATCATGATGTTCTTTTTGACTCTTTCAAAAATAGCTTAAAATCTTCTAATAAGTTTTTCATAAATTTATCGTTATTGATGTCTATCTGTAAGATTCTTAGAATATCCTTAGAGGAGCTACAACATAAAATTATCGCTTATAAAACCGCTAAAGGAGTCAATTATATTGAAAATCCTATCTTACCAATCAAAATCACTCCAATTTTCGATATGCTTATAGCGCATCATATCGGTGATGGCTGTTTGATGAATTCTCACGGCAATAGGAAAGATTATTTCTTGTATAGGCAATATAATAAAGAATACAGAGATTTATACATTAGGAAGATTGAGTCTGTATTCGGGAAAATTAAATACAAAAACGATTACATAAATGACTTGGAAACAACTCAAGTCTATGCTCCTGTTGTCGTCTCTGAATTAATGTATACACATTATGGATTAAACCGTCGTAGCTTTATATCTGAAACCGCAAGAATTCCAAAGCAGGTATTTGATAAAGATTGGAAGAGTAAACTTGCTTTTCTTATTGGTATAATTATTGACGAGGGTCATGTCGATTCCTGTTTAATAGTTATACGCTTAAAGAACGTGAATCTAATCAAAGATTTATCAAGATTGTGTGATAATTTGGATTACAGAAACTCCGTAAAAATAGAAAATAATAACTACGCTTGCCTTTACATTTTATCGTCCAGTTTAAGTAAATTTTATAAAGACTATCTGGTTCTTCTTACTGAATATCCTGAAGTCGATTTGGGATATAAAGGTATAACACTCAAAGAGTTCATCGATAGGATAAATAAGCCTAAAAACTATCGTCCTGGCAATAAAGATGTAATATTGAACCTTTTATCGAGAGGACCTTTGACTGTTAATGAACTTGCAACTCGCCTTAGGATGACGAGACAAGGAGCAAGATACTTAATTCACAAATTAGAGAAAGAAAACAAAGTCGAAGTAAAATCAATAGCAAAATTCGCAAATTGGAAATACGGGGTAAAAAATGCAAGTGGGGGTCGTAGGTAAACCAAATACAGGCAAATCAACGTTCTTCAAGGCAGCGACTTTGATGGACGTCCTAATTGCAAATTATCCGTTCGCGACAATCAAGCCGAATCACGGTGTAGGATTCGTAAAAATAGACTGTGTTGATACTTTCTTCAACACTCAATGTAATCCTAGGGAGGGATTCTGCATCGAGCATAAAAGGTTTGTCTCTGTCGATGTGATTGATGTCGCTGGACTCGTTCCCGGGGCACACGAAGGAAAAGGCCTAGGAAATCAGCTCCTTGATGATTTAAGACAGGCAGACGCCTTGATACATGTCGTGGATTTTGCTGGCGCGACAAATGAGCGTGGAGAACCATCGACTCCCGGTTCAAGGGATCCATATGAAGACATAAAATTTCTAGAGGAGGAGATAGATTATTGGTACCTAGGCATACTCAATAAGGGATGGGAAAAATTTGCAAGACAGATAATGCAGGAGCATTCAGATGTATCGAAGGCTTTAGGAAAACAGTTATCAGGGCTGAAAGTTACAGATGAAATGGTAGACGATGCAATAAAGAGGCTTCAATTAGACAAATCGCATGTCGATAAATGGACGGAAAACGACCTATTTAATGTTGCAAAGGCTCTGAGGAAAATAACAAAGCCTATGATAATTGCCGCAAACAAGACGGATATACCGATAGCTCGGGAGAATTATCGTTGGATAAAAGAGAAACATCCTGAATTGACGATTATTCCGTGCAGCGCAGAATCAGAGCTTGCGCTCAGAGAAGCATCGAAGCTCCAATTGATAAAATATATCCCTGGAAACGATGATTTCGAATTTACTGATGCTGGAAAGCTGTCTGAGAAGCAAAAGTTTGCCTTGAATTTCATAAAGGATAACGTACTCTTGAAGATGGGTTCGACCGGCATCCAGCCTGCAATAAATGCAGCTGTCTTTGATGTCCTGAAATATATAGCTATATTTCCGGGCGGTTTGAATAAACTTACAGATCAATATGGACGAACGCTTCCTGATTGCTTTCTTATGCCTCCAGGCACGACAGCGCTCGATTTTGCGTATCGATTGCACAGCGATTTCGGCGACCATTTCATAAAAGCGATTGATGTTAAAAAAAGGCTTCCTGTAGGAAAAGACCACATTCTCCAGACTGGCGATGTGATTGAGATACATTCAGGGAAATAATAAGTCGAGAAATCTTTTCTAAATAATTATGTTATTATCTTCAATATATCTTCAGGTTTATCGATTGTGAAATCTGCAATATCTTTTTCTCCACCTGATGCATGACCCCATGTGACAAATATTGATTTTGCGTCGAGACTCTTTGCTGGTTCAAGGTCTGATGATTTATCACCTATGACATAGTATATCTTCCCTTTTTCTTTGAGCATTTTCATATTCTCTTCGTTTTCGACACCAAGTATCGGCGGCTGGCCATATATATAATCAAACTTTAAATCAATTCCCGATATAGCTATCATCCCTGATATGATGTCTGTTCTCACACCAGAGACTATTGCAAGATTATAGCCTTTCGCCTGAACGCTCTTTAAGGCTTCTATGAATCCCTTTGGGTATATGTTTTTCTTATATTCTTTTGCTACCATGAACATACCTATCTGGAAAAGGTTTGTAGATATCTGGTTCTGGAGCTCCTCACCTGTGAGTTCTATAAAATCCAGGTCGTTCTCCCTATATGTTATCTTTGCGTTCGGGAGTATGCCAGTGAGGTTTTCGACGAATTCCCTATTTGCCTTGTATAATTCTTTAGGATTAGCATGTTCATGAGATGATGGCAGGCTGCGCTCTAGAAATTTTGATCGAAATTCATTTGCCTCTTCAATCATCTCTGATTTTATAAGAGTACCTGCAAAGTCGACCATGATTATTTTCTTTGCCGTCTCATCTTCGTTTTTCATTTTAAAAATCTTGATTAATACAATGATTAACAATCAATCCAGTATTATATCATCGTCATACGCCTCTTTGACGATGTGCTCTTTGCCCTTGAATTTATCCCTGATGGGCTTTAGAAGTATGTTTATCTCTTTGGCAACAGCATTCTTCAGGTCTTGCGGATGTAATTCTTTTATGAATGCCTCTCGTAATTCGTCTTTAGTTTTGAATGTTAAATTTCCGCCCCATTTCTCTGGTCTCTCTATAATCAAAGGCTCACCCTTATCTTCTTTCTGTGTCATTATCACCGTCAATGCGAAATCGAGGACGCCGTTCTCAGGATTCCCTAATTCACAATATGCATTCTTGAGTTTTTCTTTGATGATTTTTTCATTATCAAGCAGGTCTATCTTTGAGACCTTATTGGAGCTTGACATCTTGCCGTCGGGGGTCAACCCTCTTACGAATGGTATCATGAGTTCAGTCCTTCTCCTGTAACCAATCTGCGGAAGGTACTCTCGCGCAAACACAAGTATCTTTCTCTGATCGACAGCTCCAATCTGGATGTCGACTTCAAGGTATTCTTCATCAAGCGCCTGCATCATAGGATATATGAGTCCGGAAAGTTTCGGATTGTCGCCCATCTTCACGACGTCCGACGCGGCCTTTGTCGTGTCATGCACCGATGCTAACGTAGACATCTTAAGCACGTCAAGTATATACTCTTTACTGACCTGGAAATCAGAGCCCTTAACTACCTCAAAATTCTTGAGGTCTCCACCCATAGCTTCAATCATTGCAGGGATGACTATCTCATAATACTTATATCTTTTTTCTAGCAAATCCCATGGAGTGTTATCAAGAGCGCCATGAATGTCCGCAAGCAAAACCTTTACCTTGAACCCCGCCTTCAGAAAATCTGCAAGTTTCTGGACCCACGCGAAATACCCTATGTGAGGCCTTCCTGTGACGGAAGTTCCTAGATATACTGAAGGGTGTTTTTTCTCCTCAAGCAATTTCAGGAGCTCTTCCTCTGTGATTATCTCCTGCGTATTCCTCTTTATCAGCCTGAACCTTTCGTTTGTATCCATGAGAATAGTATATGCTGCAGTGTTTTAAATTTTGCGATTTGTGAGCATTAAAAATTTGAAAGATAAAAATAAAAATTTAGAATTATTCCTTGTTGTAGGTATACACCGCTACTCCTACAAGTACTGCCCCGAAGAATATTCTCCATGCGCCGCTATAATCTACAGGCTGGACATCCTGGACAACATTCCCTGTCAATACGCTGTTACCTGTATTCTGCCCTGTGATAACATTGCTGCTCGTATGCCCTCCAGCGCCCATAAACATGTACACTATCGCGACAACCGCAACAATGCCAACGATTATAAGTATATATATTGGAGTTTTGTCTTCCATTTCGTCACCTTCACCTTATCATATCATGTTTTTTTAAATATTTTGTGTATAATTCAAAATCTTTTGAACTCTTGAATTCCTCTAATTTTTCAGGAGGCAATTGCGTAAGCCAGTGATGAATACCATAAAGCATTTCTCTTAGGTCCGAGTCGCTCATCAGCTCTTCCTGCCCGCTAGTTTCAGTAGCGTGATGAGCACTTGAAGCCGGTTCTGACACTGGAACTTCAGCGTCGTCATCAATATCCTCTTTCTTGCTGCCCTTTGAGAAATTAAGTTTCTTGAAGAATCTTTTTAGGATTCCCTCTCGCTCTTCGTGGATATCCTCTTCCACCTCTGCTTCTATCTTATTTACCTCGCTGAGCCTTGTCTCCATCTGCTCGAGTTCATGTTTATCCTGAACTGTTATATTCTCAGATTCAGCGACCTTTTCGATGTCTTCTTTCATACTTTCCTTGACATCCTCGTCTTTTTTCTTCTGACCATTATTGGATTGGAGCCTTATATTACTCCAGAATGGCTTACTTCTCTTCTTCTCATTGATGTACTGTCCTAAATCGTTATTTATCTCTTCTTGTGTCATAAACCTCACCGTATATTAACATGTTGCCTGAATAATATTTAAAGTTATTGATTTTAACCGACTTAGCACTGCTATGCTTTAATATAGCAGCAACGTTGATTAGAACATCTGTATTATCGCTGTTGCGGCGTGCCTTATTATCTAGAATAGGTCTGTAGACGCAATAAGCTCCCTTTCCATCAATAAATGTATTCCTATATATAGGAGTATCAACTTTGATAATTTTCCGAGGCTCTGGTATAAAAGGTATTTTCTGAAGCCATAATGTGTCGTGCCGACGAACGTATTGAATTGTTCCATCGGGAAGAATGGTATAAAATTTCCCCAGAATAACCATGCCCCTCCATGCTTGTGGAATTTTTCATGAAAACTTTTGAATTTTTTCTTGAAGACATGTTTTTTTGCATAGTCCCTAAATAAT
Organism: uncultured Methanosarcinales archaeon; assembly: GCA_964522135.1. Taxonomy (GTDB): domain Archaea; phylum Nanobdellota; class Nanobdellia; order Woesearchaeales; family UBA9642; genus UBA9642. Next base: position 6,027 of record CAZFVG010000006.1, read on the forward strand.
GAACCGAACCAGAAATTGAACATCCTACCGAAGAATATTCCGAAAAAACATGCAAGGGTGGTTAAGAACGGGTCAGCGCCCCTGAGTATATAGAACAGGAAAAGAAAATCATTTGGAAGGGCGATGAAAAAGAAAGTTCCAACAAGGACGACGATAAAGAGCCAAAGTATAGACATCTTGTTGAGCTGCATAGTTATGAAATTGTATGTCGTACTCAGGTCAGGATTGCTCTTTATTATTTTTAGCACGATAGGCTGAAGGACAACTGCGAGCACGGCTATAGCGAGAAATACTCCTATAAATCTGATTATTCTCTCATGCTCTTTTATGAAATCTATTATTCTACGCATGTATATGGGGAAGCTGAGATTCGAACTCAGATCCACCGCTCTGGAGGCGGTTGTTCTAGCCAGGTTATACTACATCCCCTTATTGTATATTGAACTATATATAGAATATTAAGAATGGTTTATAAATTTAGTTTTTGCTATCTAGAATATCTTTATAATTGACTTTCTTGTTCTTTCCGTATTGCTCACTTATAGATTCTGGATTATTCATCATATAAAATACCTGATCAGTATCCATATCGATTTTATTTTCGCATACGACGCATTGATGTCTCGGTTTTACAGAGGCTATTATCACATCTAAAGTCCCTTCTGGAGCCTCATCAGACTCTTGAGGTATCAATACGACCTCGCCGTCATCTGGGATATACGCGTGCCTATGATATCCCCTTATACTATACCACGCATCTATTAAAAATCTTGGAGTTTTCATCTTGATTATATATATCTTTGAAGATTTAAAATTTTGTCCTTTTTATAATTATATAGGGTAGCTTTAGATTATTATATGCTATACGAGATACTTTTGAATGAAGTCTTCTAAGCATCCATGTTCCCAATTTCTTATCTCAAGATCGTCTGAGCCGAAGTTTACGGCGAATTCAGATATATCTCTTCTATTCATATCTAATAATTTATAATAGTACGGCAACTTTAATTCTGTTGCCGGAACTATGGCGCTCATAGAAGATGAGAATACTACGACATTATTTTTTCCTTCAAGATTTTGTTTATAGAACGGCACGAAATTGCCGACTTTGTGTCCGCTGAATTTTGGTGTACGGTCCAATTTTCTTGTCTTAGCTTGAACCTCTAGGAAGTATTTTTTCCATTCTTCTCTGCTGCTTGAAGGCATCTCCTCAGGAAAATCAGCGTTGAGTATGTATAAATCGAAATCATGGCTTCTGACTATCTCTGTTCCCGTCTTAAAATCTTGGGCAAACGTGGTCCTTGAGAAAATATCTGTTATATCAAGACCTGGTTCTTTTTTATTCTGCACGTTTTCTATAAATGGGAAAAAGTATGGATTATCATCAAGCCAAAAAATGTTTTTATATTTCATGACGCATTATATCTCCGCGTTATAATTATCGTCGTCATCTTTTAGAAATCTTATGTACGTTGCTTCCGTTGTATCGCACGCTTCTTGCATCTTATTTTCTCTTCCTTACTTTCTGCTTTACGAACACCATAACAAACACAAGTATCAACACTAGTGCGAATATTACTAGGTTGACATATGTGCAATATATGTTGTAGAGTTCAAGAACGCCTTTTCTAGGTACTGATCTCACTATGAATGTCATGTTAGGGCTTGGCGTACTTGTCCCATAATTGTCATATGCGACTATCCTGCCGTGCTCTGTGCCGCTCCATCCAAGGTTTGGATAGAGTGTTATTACGTTACTATTGACTATGGATTTTATGTTCTGTAGTCCAGTCATGTTATAGTGCAATGTGTTATTATCCTGATCGATGAAGAACTTGCTTGCGTCAAGCGTATATTTATCATTCTGTAGCCATTCGAACCTTAATTCTGAGGTGTTTGTCGTCAGATTGTATACCTGAGACTGCGTCTGTGGGAATCCAGCGAATGTTATTACAAGTATCAAGGCTATCAAGAACAGCACTATAAGTATTATAGCAGCTGATGTCTTGCTCTTCAACCTGTTCCAGAAATTATACTGGTAGTGAGGGCCGTATGTTGCAAATAGTATTATAAGTATTATCAGTATGACCATAGCGACTACTTGGTATAGGCTTATCTGACTGCACATGTTTCCATATGCGAAGTATTCGAATGCCTTTGTGAATATCGATTTGTCTTTAAGTGTTACAGAAACGGCATCGCTGTATGATGCATCGCTATCTACGTTCTCAACGATTAGGCTTCCATTGTACTGCCCTTCTTTGAGTCCTGCAGTATTTACTGCGAGTGTTACTGTCTTTGTCTTTGAGACGTTTATTGCGATGTTTGTATCATCAAGATTGAGTATATTCGAGCCATTCCAATATACGACGTATTTTCCGTCCGTAATGCCGCTGTTTTTCAATGGTATGCTTACGAATTGTGTCTGATAATTTACCCCTACGTAGGATTTTTCAAAACTTACTGCATGGCATGATTCCTTGTCATAGCTTTGTATCCACGTGTCATCGCTTGCTGCGAGACCATTGAACATTGTCGCTGTGACCTTTACATTATACAGTTTATTGTTCTCTTGGCCTAGTATTATGAGTTTTACAGAATCTCTCTTTCCAGGGCTCACTGTAAGTATGTTCTTTGATAATTTTACTCCTGATGGATTGCCGTCAAGTGTCAGATTGTATGTTTCCTTGTACATGCCGTTATTTATTACCTCAACATCATAGTTGTATAAGTATTCAGAGCATGTCTTCAGAGGATATTTTCCGCTATTGCCATCGTCGTATATTACGACCTGCGGCTCGTAGCATGGAAGGAAGTTTAGCTGGAATTTTTCCGTCTTTACGATGTCGCCGTACTTTGGTGTTACGACTATCTCGACATCATAGTTCTTATGCTCGTATCTGAGTGTTGAAGAATCTATATTGAACGTAAATGTTTGCTGCTGTCCAGGCTTTAGCGTCACAGTATTGACGTCGTTTTTTACATATGATGGCATGCCTTTTATGTCAAACGTGTATGTATTGTCTGTAGCGCCCGTATTCTTTATTGTGAATGGGATGTTTATTGACGATACCCTGTTGCATACCTGATAATTTGTGAGGTTTGCCTGATTGTTTATTTTAAGATCGTAATCATAATCCTGTAATATTATGAGCTGTGCAGGAAGCTCTGCTGTCAATTTGTTATTGACAGATTGTACGTCGAATGTTATATCTTTGATGCCGTATACTGAGCAGTCAGGCTTCACTGATGCTGTGACTTGGGCAGTCTGGTTTGGCTCGAGGAAGAAATCCTGCGAGTTATATGCGATATACTCGTCGTAATTGCTGCTTAATGCATACTCTTCCTTGAATGGGCCTACGTTCTTGACGAATATTGTCAAGTCCTTTGACTGGCATGGCTCCATGTCTTTTGAATAGTTGCTGACCCACGCCTCGATGTTCTGGCACCTGTCTATTGATATTGATTTGGTCACTGTCTTCTGGACCCCGAGGTTTGACGCTACAGTGATACTGACGTCGCTATTTCCCTTGTTGCAGTCCGCTGCGATTGACATAGCTACTTGTTTTGTCTGTCCAGGATTCAATTCGAAACTTGATTGTGAGAATGCGATGTTCTGGTTGTCTGCTGAGATGCTGAATATTGCAGGCCACGTGCCTGTGTTCGTGACCGTCAGATAATCATTATATGAAGAGCATGCACACATATTTACAGTGTCTGATGTTGTTACAGAGAAATCCTTTGATGGAGTGTATGTGTTTACGTTTATGTCCGCCGAAACGCTGACTATTGCAACAGATAATATCATTAATGATAGAATGATTGCGAATAACGTTAGTCTTTTGATGTTCATGATGTTGACCATTTAGATATAATCTGGTGTTATATCTTGCGTTGTTGTTATAGGAACTGAAAATAAATATAAAAATAAAAAATTAGTAATATGGCTCTGAGTCGTGCCTGTTATTGTCGTTCTTCATCTTGCTGAATCCGATTACTAAACCGACGATTATCAAGATTACTACAAGAACAACTAGACCTATCTCGAGTGCCTGTCTCAAACCTGCAGCATCGCCTGCGCTTCCCTGTGTGATTTTTGCGACTAGTGGTACGCTTTTGCTCTCGCCATTCGAGTCTATGTTCAATGTGAATGTCTTGTCTCCAAGTTCTGCGTTTGCGTTAGTGTCCATGTATAGATATGCTGTCCTTGATTGTCCTGCTGGGACGACTACGACGCTGCTTGGGTCTATTCTTGTTGTAGACCAAGTGCTTGCGCCTGATACGCTTAGAGTGTATGTCTTTGATGAGTCTGCATTGTTTGCGATGACTATCGGATATACTATGCTTGTGCCTTGAGCAGATTCTTGATTGCTAGGTACGCTTATGTCTGTGTTTCCGTTTGGATTGTTTGCTACAGAAGTTGCGCATGTAGTGCTCTGCGTTACTGTCATCTTTCCTGTCGCTTGAGTCGTGTCGAAGTTATCGAATGCGACGTTTATCTTTACGTCATAGTCTCCTGGCTTTGTGCAGTCTGGTATCCTTAACAATAAATCCTCGAATGTCTTTGATTCGTCTGCATTTATTGAGTCCATGTAATCTGATACTTGGATGTTAAGGTCTGGTATGCTCATTGTTACTTTGAGATCGCTTATTTTGCTGTTGCCTAGGTTGTGTACCTTTATTTTTCCTGTGAATGCTCTTCCTGCCTGTACGCTCTGAGGGTCTAATGTGAAATCTTTTATCTCTACAGCGTTTGCCCTGCTTATTCCTGTAAGGTATAATTGGTATGATTCATCGACGCTTGTGCCGTTTCTGTCAGCGCCTGTTATTCTTAATTTGAAATAATCTTTATCTATTAGTGTTGGGACTTGTAGTGTCATGTCAAAACAGTCGCTGTGACCTTGCAATAGGTCGAATGTGTCTGTCATGTCATGTATTTTTGCTGGTTCATCGACGGCGTATGTGTAGCCTGAGATGTCAGCGTATAATTGTCCTGAATACGTGTCTGCTAGGGCTTCTACGCAAATGTATAAGTCGAGATTGTCTCCTCTTTTGTAGTCTTGAGTGAGTGATGTCTGGTCAGAACTTGATACTGTGTGACCATTGATCTCTAGACTGTCAATTTTTAGATTAGCTGCGCTAACCATTCCGGCTGCAAGTATTGCAATTGCCAGAAACATTACGAACATTTTTTGTATCTTCATTTTATACCCCCAAACACATATTGCATAATATTATATTAATGAATTACTTAAGATAGGTAAATAACCATATTTATAAAGGTTTCGTTTCTTTACTACTCTTGAGTAAACATTTTATCATGATTTTACTGCGTTATCTCAATCTCTCTATACTTTATCCTTTCTACGTCGCTGTTGCCTGCGCTTATCTGCACATAGTACGTCCCTGGTGGAACGTCGTATAGAGGCAACGTGACTGATTCTGATTGATCCTGTCCTCGCGATAAGTCGAATGATGTTGATGCTGCCTCGATTCCAAGTTCAGGTATCGATACAACAACATGAATATTATTCAATTTGCCTGTCCATTGGCTCTTTACTGTTATCTCGACTCCTAGTTCGTCGTTACTTGAAAGAACCTCTCCGCTGTCTCCTCCTGAAAGGACGAGTCCGGTTATCAATAATCCCTTGTCATATATGTTTGACGTTGGCGCCACTGGCGGAGGGCTCGAATGCTCGATAATAGTTGCCGTAGTCCCTCCTGATGCTACGTGTCCGTTCACGTCCTTGACTGTGAGGTTTACTGAGTATCTGTCTATGTTCTTATATGTATGTGATACTGTAGGTATTGATGTTATAGCGGCTGTTCCATCGCCGAAAGTCCAGTCGTATTCAGTTATTGATCCAGTCGTCGCTGATGCATCAAATATCAATGGAGTGTTTATGTAGCCCGTGTATGGTCCTCCAAGATTTACTCCAGTCACATTCGTGATGCTGCTTGATACGATTATTTGGTTGCAGTTTGCAAAACCTATCTTCCCATAATTATCTGTGACGGTCAATGTAGGATTGAATGTTCCTGCATTGTTATAATTATGGAAAGAACTCCCGTCAGAGCTTATTCCTGTCTGTCCGTCGTTGTAATACCATGAATATGAATATGGCGTATTTCCTTTTGACACGGCTGAACTGAAGTGAACTGTAAGCGGCTTTGATCCTGTCGTTGGTGTTGCTGCGCATATCACATTCAATCCTGTAGAATTTGTAACATTAGTGTTGTTTATCGTTCCTGTCGCAACGTGTACGCTGAATGTTTCTTGTGCATACGCATTATCTAGATCATAAGCTTTTAATGTTATAGTGCCGTCACCTCGAGAAAGTCCTGTGACTGCAAGTATATTGCCTGAATTTATGTTTGCGTTGACTATAGAGCTTGGATTTGATATCTGCCATTGCAGTGTGCTGTCCTCTACATCGTGGCCATAATTGTTCAGGCTTAGATATGATGTCTGTCCTATATCTATGTACATGTCAGGTATGCTGCTTATTGTTGGATTGTTGTTCAATATGTTCAGGTTGACTTCAGACTGTCCGCCTGAGTTATCTGTGAAATTGAATGCGAACGCAAACACGTTGCTGTTCCCTAGGAATGCATGTGTCGTAGGTATTTGGTCGAGCCTGTAATAATACCAGTTGCCTGTATAGCTCACTCGCGTCAAATCTACCCTTCCTCCTGGAAGGCTTACTAATGAGGCTGCCGTGACTATGTCATTTCCGACGAAGTTATTTGATGTAGGGTCATAGACTTGAAATTTGACATATAATGGCTGGCCTCTGTAGAATGTGCTGCTCTGGGTGAGATAGCTTGAATCGCTGTATGTTGCAAGATTTATTATATTGTATTTTTGACTGTATACGTCGAATGAATATCTAGGATATGTATCTGTGTCGTTGATGAACCCTACCTTTGTTGCTGTCGCGTATACACTGTATGTTCCGACGCCGCTTACTGTTTTTTCGACTTCGCATCCGCCGCTTATAGTGTCTGTATTGCAGCTTCCGAACAATGCGCCGTTTGCGTAATATACGTTTATGTTTACGTTTCCTGCAGCCTGTCCGCTGTCCGAAGTTACATGAACGCTGCATGATTGATTATTATTGTTGATGACTCTTGAGAAACAATTGATATTGTCGATGCTGAGTGTTGGCGTCATCGATGTTACCGTTGGGCAATTTGCCGTGACGCTGTTTCCGCCATTATCTGTCGCTGTGACAGACGGATTGAATGTTCCAGTATTATAATTATGGTTTTCAATATCTGATAGCCCAAAGACCTTCTTTGATGTCTTTGCGCCATCTCCGAATGTCCAATCGAATGAATATGATGCTGAGTTCCCTGGAGTATTTTCGTTTACGTTTGCCGTCAATGCAACGCCTAGAGGGACATATCCTGTCGTAGGATTTGCCGTGCATGTGACACTGAATGGCTCCAGCACTGATGGCACATTTACATTAAGGTCTAACATGAAATCGTCTGCGCCAAGATTGTCAGAACTTCTTATATCGACATAATAGCTTCCTAATGTGTTTCCATAATCTGAAGATGAGACTGTGAATCTTCCTTGGGCACCATTGCTTACAGTTGGGACGTTATATGCGTATGTTCTTATTGGTGTCGAGGTTCCAGTCCTATAGAGCATTATGCTGTACTTACCGCCGAATTGGGTGAGCGCTGTGACTCCATAGAAAAAATCTGTCGACTGTCCGTTTGAGATAGTTATTATCGTGCTATTGTTTGCGACCCATGAGCCAACTCCTACAGCTGCTGACGCGAAACCTGCACTAAGACCCAAACTTAAGATGACGAATAATGTAAATAAGATTATGTTTTTCATCTTGATCCTCATTTGTCTCCCCTGAAATTATATCTTAGCCCGGCATATGCTGATGGCTTTTGTCCTTGGGAGAATTTTCCGCCGCCGTTAACACTCCATCCTTTTCCAAGCCTTACTTCAAGGCCAGGATTTGCTGTCCAGAAATTTTGTTTCTGGAATGTTTGTGGCTGATTGAATATTCTTGTCCTTGAATTTCCTGCCTGATCGACTGCTGTCTGTACGGCTGTGCTGTCTGTCCATGAGTTTACTATATTATATTGTCCTGCAAGTATAAGCTCTACTCCCTGAAGTATCTTAAGTCCAGTCTCGAGGCCGCCTTGTAATACTTCATTTTGGATGTTGACGCCGATGCTTGTTCCGGCTCCGGCGTATGGTGTCCCATAATACGTAGTGCTTCCTGTTTTTGGTTTTGCATATCCTAGAACGAATCCTAATCTTGTCGGGAACACTGCATCTGGTCCGCTATATAATCCAAAAGATGCCTGTGGCAGCAATTGATTATATGATGGATTTGATTCCGCTCCGACGCCAAGGTATAATGATGAATTTGATTCTTCTGTTGAATCAGGGTTAGCGTTCTTTGGCATGATTACGGTATTGCTCTTATCGTGTTTTGATAAATCTGCCGATTTAGCCTTTGATATGTCACTCGTTGCTGTAGAATTGGTCTTTGATGTATCGACTCCTGATTGGACTCCGTTAGAATATTGAGCGATCAATTGGTCTGGTCTTTCTGCAAGTCCTAGGACGCTTGAAACGACTTTTCCGTGCTTATCGACTGCGAGCACTGAATATCCATAGATTCCTGTTGGAAGATTATTGAATTCATCTGCATCTATCTGTCCATCCCTGACGTACTGCTTCCATCTGAAGACTCCAACTTCCGGAGCGGCGTATCCCTTGACTTTCTCTTTCAATTCCCGAAGATTTCTCTTCTTCTGCGTTTTCGTATCATCGTTATACATATCAGTGCTATCTATATTCCTATTGACGACGCTAAAAAATTCATTCATCGACATTCCTCTGAATATCAACTTAACGTTGTCAGTTGAAGGATAATAATTTCCTTTAAGGTCAAATACTACGCTATCGCTTACGTCATTCATTTCTGTTACAGAATTACTTAAGTATTGTTCTCCTGCGAGTTCGTCTATGGTTGATCTTGATAATATCTTTGGACCGGTAACATGATGTATCTTCTTTGGTTGCGTCTTGACGTTTCCTGAATTTGCATGCATGCTGTCCTGATTTGCAAATGCATCAATCTTGCCGTTTGGTATATTGTTTGATATAAAAGTAAATCCTATCGTAGTTTCTACAACTCCAGTCCTTGCGTATATTCCTGCAGGCGCTTCTCTTGTGTATATTGTGTCGAATGGGATTCCATTACTTCTTAGATATGATAATGTAAATTCCTGATTGTCTATCTTTAAGAATTGGGTTTTGCCTCTCTTGAAATCTTTTCCTTCAATAGGATTAGCCACAAGATAATTGTGTACCAAATCCTGGTTGATCAAATCTGTCTTCTGCGCTGTCTGAGCGTTAGAGACATTCACAGCTGTGTAACCTATACCTAGCCATGTTAAGAATTTTGTAATCTTGTTATTGAACATTATTCCGAACCCCCAATATATGTATAGAGATATGCGGAGTATATTTAAATGTTACGGTTTTAGCTATTGCTCAGTGAAGACATATTTATTTGCTTATTTAGAACTATTTTCTTTTCTGCCTTTTGTGGTTATTTATCGCAGTCTCACGCACAAGCATTGTGATTTCTGTCTGCTGCGTTCCGAGCTTCACATACAATCTGTATACGAGGTAAAGCAGCAGCGTTATGCTGACGTATACCGCAAGATTCAGTATATTATATGAGCCCAAAAATATTGAAAGTGAATTGAATGTCGTGGGAAAGATCGCTATCGCGATGACAGATATCCATATGAAACTCCAGAACACCAATTCTCCGATGGTTATGTTATTTGATTTTTGCCTGAGAAGAGCCCTGCTCCATGCAAATAATGCAAAAATGACAATCAACGCCTGTATTATAGTAATCATGTTATCACCCGTCAAATAATTTCGGCAACATCAGTAATGTTATCTCCTATGTTATCGAATCATCAGTTGAGCATCCTTCGGACAATCATGTTCCAAAAGACCTTTACTCCTTGCATAAAGCCGCCGTGGCCTTTTTTCATCGAATAATCAGTATATCTTATGACTACAGGAATCTCCATATATTTAAGTTTTTTCTTATGCACTTCCTCGACTATCTGAGAGGCATGCTCCATCCTGTCAGATGTTATGTTGATAGTCTTTGCAGCCTTTCTATTCATTGCCCGAAATCCGTTATGCGCGTCAGTCATCCTCGCCCCGTAGAATATCCATACGACGAATACGGCAATCTTCAGCGTAATCTTTCTGAACCATGGCATCTCGTTTTTCTCAAGGAACCGGCTTCCGAAAGTCACATCAGACTTTCCATCAGCGACAGGCCTTATTATCTTCTCTATGTCCTCTACGCGGTGCTGTCCATCAGCATCGAACGTAACAATGATATCGGCGCCTTTTTCGAGGGCAAAATCAATCCCTGTCTTGAGAGCCGCTCCCTGTCCCCTATTTATAGGATGCTTCAGGACAAATACATTTTCTTTAGAAGCAGATTCATATGTATCATCCTTAGAGCCATCATCGACAACGATTATGTTCCTGTAATCGCTACTTAAGAGGCCCTTTATGACTTTAGAGATGCTTTTCCCTTCATTGTATGCCGCTATGACAATAAACGTTCTCATAATATCCTAATTAGAAACTTATTTTATTAATGTTGTGAAACTATATTCTAACGAGCACAACGCCAAGAATGATGAACGCTATACCTATGAGTTTCCATCTGTTTATGCGCTCCTTGAGAAGCCAGACAGATAGTATCGTGACAAATATATACGACATCGACGTGAATGGATAGACGACGGATAATTCTCCTACACGCAACGCGAGAAGGAAGAAGACCGATGACAATCCATAGAAGAAGACACCAAGTATCAGCCTGTAATTCATTATTATACTCATAAGTCCTTTGAAGTTAAACTGTATATTGAGTCTTGATGAGCCAAGTTTCAAAAATAGCGCTCCGAAACTTCCGATGATAGTCGCGATAGTTATTGCAATAGTTATGAAGAGGCCATTATTCATGCTGCGCTCCGTACCCTATCAGGGATACGCCAACTAATATAGATGTTATTCCGAGCCAATTCAATATACTAACATAGTCATTGAATAGGACTATCGAGGCTATAGTCACCCATATGAAACTTAGGGCTATGAATGGGTATAGGACAGATAGATGCCCTTCGCGTAAAGACATGACTAAGAATACTGCAGCTATTCCGTATATGATGAATCCTGATATCAGTGGGACGTTTGTTATTATTTCGTTAAAGCTTCCCATATTTTTTGTGCCATACTTCATAAGTATCTGGCCAAAAGAAGTGAACAATGTAGATAAAACTACTAATACTATAGCTTTTATCGATGTGTGACCGCTGTCCTTGTTGCTTTTTTTCGTCTTTTTCTTCATTTTAGTTATCGTAATTGTCGTTATTATGATTGATGAAATGAGATTACTGATGTTGTTAGACACAGCAAGATAATATAAAATCAGATAATGAACGCATTCATCAATCTACTTTGTAAAATCCGAAGTATGTGATGTTCTGCGATACGACTTCCTGAATCTTTTCAAGATTTATCTTAAGCGTCTGCGGCTTGATTGCTATCATGTCATATTTTGGCGCGGTGTCCGATGCTATGTCCAGTCTAACATAGACCTTTGCAGTCTCTATGCCATTGTTGTTCAGGTACTGCTCGTATTTAGGATCCGTCCTCAAGCATGCATAAGAGTAATCGGCATATTGCGAGTCATTGAGATAATCCCATACCTTCAAGCAATCCCCATAACTCTGCAACCCGTATGGATCCGCATAGAAATATTTTATACTATATTTCTTTATGAGCTGCGCCCTTAACGTGTCATTGTTTCCGTACATTATAACAGCGCCATCAGCAACCCTCTGATTTATATCAACGAACGGACTCGAGTGCGTCCTTCTGAGGAACATCACCTTCCTGCCAGTAAGAGAGTTGATTGCAAATCCAACCTCTTCATGGCTAGTGAGTATCACATCGTTCACATTAGTTATAGATTTTATGTAATCTCCAAATCTATATTGTATATCGATATTATTATCATATGTGTAGCCTAATTTTGTCCACTGGCTATTGCTATAATCATTATACATCGAATAGAATTTTGCCCCAAACACTATGAATACAAGTATGATAAGTATATACCTAAACTTCTTATACTTCTCCATTAAATAAGCTATGCCCACAAATGCGAAAAGAAGATCGACGATATACCAGACCCTCGGAAATCCATAACTTCCTACATCAATTCCTAGAAGAGGCTTTGTGATAAGTGGATGCATGTATCCGATTATTCCGACAAGAAGCATCAATACTATCGCCCAATATGCCTTCTTCTCTTTTATGCATATAAATGTCATCACACAACCGAATAACGTGATTACTGACACCACTATATTTATCACGTTGTTCATCGGGAAGAGCATCTCAAAGGTGCTTGAAACAAGGGATATGAATCCGCTGAATCCGAGCGACAATCCTGAACTTACATATTCCTGGAGAGGGTTAGGCGTCTGGCCGTGATATATGAATATAGGTCCATACCAATAAAGCATAGCTATCGGTATCCCTATAAGTAATACAAGCCAATAATCCTTGAAGAATTCCCTGATACTGTTCATGATCTTCTTTTTCACTACGAGGCGATGCCCTGAAAAGACGAGGTTATCTTCAATAATCTTGTATACGAGTATCCCTGCAAGAAACATGTTTATAGTGAGGAACGGGATTATATCTATTAGGCCACATGCGCCGTATATCAATCCCATAGCGACCTGTTGCCATATGCCACGTTTGTAAAAAAATAGGAGCGGAATGAGAGGCATCATGATCCAGAAATTGAAATATGTATTGCTTGACCAAGGGAAGAATGTCGTTATCCAAACCCCTGTGACTAGAAGAGCTATAAGTTTGTCGTTGAATATCTTGTAGCTTACCCAGTACGCTGCAAGTCCTGCAAGGATCAATACCACGACGGCAAAATATATGTAAGCGTGAAACGTTGTGAGTCCGAATACTATTCCGAAGCCGTCCATCATAACTGCAAGCAGCCATGGATAATGTGTAAACTCTCCGTAATATTGATGGCTCTCAAATACCGAGCCGCCTGAGGCTATATGATTTAGATGGGCGTAATATAGATATACATCTCCGCCATATAACGGTCCTGGCAATTGCTTATAGCCGCTATATTGCACAAACCAGAAAGCGGCAACTATTATTATCACGATGGCTAACGCCACTTCGTACATCCAGTATTTTTTAGCCAGATGAATGTGCTTTACAACTTTTTCTTTTTTTTCCTCAGTTTCCATGATCGTCTATGAATACCTGGAACCATAGTTCTATGGTTATCAGCGAAAATATCTTGTTCGCCCTGACGTAGTCGTATAGGTTGTCAGTCGGCGACCTTGAATTGTCGTCAAGTAATTTCCTTATATAATCCTCATTAAAAATATTCCTATTTTTTGTCTTCTTGCTAAGGAGAGTGTCGTATGCGAATTTTTTCAGCGGACCTTTGAACCATTTTGCAAGCGGTGTCGGAAATCCCATCTTTGGCTGTTTGTATACGCTTTCAGGAAGAATATCCTTCATCGCCCTTTTGGTAACCGATTTTAACATGTCATTCTTCATTTTCTCTTCAGTAGGTATTGTCAGGGCAAAATCGACGACCTTGTTGCCGCATATAGGTGTTCTCGCCTCTATGGAATGCGCCATGCCGACCTTGTCTTCAAGTATGAATAGTGTCGGAAGGTATGTCTTGATATATAGGTATTGCGTACGCTCGAAGTCTGTGAACCTCTTGTTGCGTGTCATCTTCTCTACTACACTTAATGGATCGTATTTTTCGAGGTCCGAATAGAAATCTTCGCTGAGCATCTTTTTCTGTTCTTTCTTGTTGAACATTATGAATATTCCGTACTTTACTGCCGGATCTATGAGTATTGGATAGAACATATAGTACATGACCTTTGCGAATTCAGATGGTTTTACAGCATATAATATCTTGAATATATTTAGAGGGTTCTTCTTTATCTGTTCTTTGTAATACATCGACTTGAACACTTGGTATCCGGCGAAAAGCTCATCGCCACCGTGTCCTGTCAAGACTACCGTCACATGTTCTGAGACGAGTTTTGATACCATATACTGTGGGAACGAACCTGTCCCTGTGGTGGGTTCATCTAGATGATACACTATATCTTTTATGTTGCTTATGAAATCCTTTGGAGTAATTTTCACAGAATACATCTTCGAATTTATGCGCTTTGCGACATCACGTGCCGTGTTTATCTCCGAGTATTTTTTCCCATCGTCAAAATATCCTGTGAAAGTGTTCAGTTTCTTTTTCGTATTCCTTGTAGCGAATGTCGCAACCGTTGTTGAATCGAATCCTCCACTAAGGTAACTTCCGAGAGGAACGTCGCTCAGCAAGTGTTCGGTTACAGATTTCTCGACGATCCGACAATATTCTTTTTCAAAATATTCGCTTTCGTGCTTTGAGCGTGTGAACTTAACATCCCAGTATTTCGATGTCTTCATGCCTTTTTTCGTGCATACGCAGAATTCCCCGGGCAATAATTTTTTTATGTCCATAAAAAAAGTCTTATCATCAAGTATGTTCTGATACATCAGAAAATCTGAAAGGGCCTCAGGATTTATTCTTGCTTTCACTTCAGGATTCTTGACTATAGCCTTTATCTCCGACGAGAAGATGAATTTTTCGCCGTCAAGATAATAGTATAATGGCTTTATCCCTAATCTATCTCTCGCTATGAACAGCTGTTTCTTGTTTTTGTCCCATATTGCGAACGCGAACATGCCATTGAACATCTTTAGACAATCGGTC
>CAZFVG010000007.1:0-20552 GCA_964522135.1 uncultured Methanosarcinales archaeon
TAGGGTAGTTGGAATCTTGAGCGATCAGAGCAATACAGTATATATGCCTGTACAGATGGCCTTTCAAGTCATACCAAACCATGATCAAGGAGTCTATGACTCATTCATAATAAAAGTAACTGACCAGAACCAGCTTAATGAATCCATAAACGATATTCAGAGCAGACTTCAGATTGAGCGTCACGTCACATCTACGACGCAGGATTTCTCTGTAACATCTAACGCGCAAATCCAAGCTACAAGAGCTGCGGCATTGACATCGATAAGCACGTTTCTCATAGCAATTGCGGCTGTATCGCTCATTGTAGGAGCTGTTGGCGTTGCAAATACTATGTTCACATCAGTTCTTGAAAAGACTAAAGAAATCGGAATAATGAAAGCCATCGGCGCACGTAACAAGGATATACTTCTAATATTCATGTTAAACTCTGCATTGATTGGACTAATAGGCGGATTGATTGGAATAGCTCTCGGAATAATACTCTCAGGATTCATCCCTGCACTGCTAGGTGTTTCGATATTGACGCGTGGACAGACGCTTGTATCGCTCAGCTCTCTTATTATGGCAGTCGTAATATCTGTAGGCGTAGGCGTAGTTGCTGGAGCAGTTCCGGCGTATCAGGCATCAAGATTAAAGCCAGTAGACGCCCTCCGCTATGAATAAACGTAAACAAACACGAGTTTGGTGTCTTTAGAAAAATTTATATAATTCTTTGCTAAAGAAATCGCATGCAGGATTTCGATAAGATATTTGACTTTCTATACACTATCGAGGATTTGAAGAAGACAGTTCGATACAAGAGCGCAAGCGTCGAGCTTACAGAATCCGTAGCAGACCACTCATGGAGGCTTGCGATGACAACAATGATTGTCGCAAACCATCTCAAGCTTGATATCAATATTGAGCGCGCGATAAAGATAGCGCTTGTCCATGACCTAGGAGAGTATCTTCATGGAGATGTCGAGTATAAGAGAATATATCTTGGAACTATAAGTAAGGATGAGAAGCATAGGATGGAGCTCGAGGGAATAAATTCTGCAAAGAATAAGCTTCCAAAAAATCTTGGTGAAGAGATATATAATATATGGAAAGAGTATGATGAGGCAGAAACTCGTGAGGCTAAATTCGTGAAGGCACTAGATAAGATGGAAGCCATAATGCACGTCCACAGCAAGGGCCACGAGACATTTGACATCCCAGACAGTGTCGCAACGTATGCAGATAAGGCCGTAGCCAAGTTTCCAGAGTTAAAAGAGATGCTTCACATGCTCAAGATGCGCCTCAAAGAAGAGTTCGAAAAAGGGAATCTTGAATGGAAAAAAGATTACGAGAATTGAATATCATGACAAACATAATTATAATTCACGGATCATATGGACATCCGGGCGAGAATTGGTTCCCGTGGCTCAAGAAAGAACTCGAAGCTCTAGGACATAGAGTATTTGTCCCAAAATTCCCAACGCCAAAAAACCAATCCCTCAAGAATTGGCTCTTGATATTCAGAAAGTATGAGAAATACCTCGATGAGGAATCAATTGTCGTTGGCCACAGTATCGGACCTGCATTCTTATTGAGCGTGATTGAAGCGCATAAAGTCAAGACCGCGTTTTTTGTTGCCGGATTCATCGGAAAATTCACAGGAAAATGGGCTAATCCATCATTCAATAAGATAAATCGGACGTTTGCCGAGAAAGTTTTTGATTGGAAAAAGATAAAGAAGAACTGCAACAAATTCTATCTGTTCTATTCTGACAATGATCCATACGTCCCGCCAGAAAAAGCCTTTGAATTAGGAAAACATTTAGATGTCAAACCGATACTTATGAAGAATGCAGGACACTTCAATGAAAGAGCAGGGTATATAGAATTTAAATTTCTTTTGGACAAAATAAAAAAAGAATTGTGATTATTTCATTCCTGTAAGATAATCGTATACACCAAGTGCCGCTGCGCATCCCTGACCTGCAGAGATTGCAAGCTGCTTGTACGGATTGTTGACGACGTCACCTGCAGCGAATAATCCTTCTGTCTTCGTCATCCCTTTCTGGTTTATCTCTACGTATCCTAATTGATCCAATGGAACTATGTTTTTGATTGGTTCTGTTATTGGCGTGTAGCCTACGTTTATGATTACGCCCTGCGTCTCTATCTCTTTATTGTCCTGAAGAATTATTGATGTGACTAATTTTTCTCCTTTTATCTCTTTTACACGCGCGTCATTTATTATCTCAACCTTTGGATTGCTTATTATTTTTTCTGCAAGTATCGGGTCGCCTTTGAGTTTTGGATTCTTATTTATCAAATAGACTTTTTTTGCGATGTCTGCCATATAGATTGTGGATGTTAGTCCGTTGTTTCCGGCTCCGACCACAGCTACTATCTTGTTCTTGAATAATGGTCCGTCGCATATCGAGCAGTACGTGACGCCGCGTGATTTCAATTTCTCTTCTCCAGGAACTCCTAATTCTTTATACTTTGAGCCTGTTGCCCATATGAGCGTCTTTGTCTCGTATGTTCCGCCGTATGTCGTGACTGTGAATGCATTTTTTTCTTTTTTTACGTTTGTCACAGCGTCATCTATTATTTCTACGTTGAATGATTTTAAATGTTCTACATAAGAATCTGCAAGTGTCCTGCCATCTACTGATTTTATGCCTGGCCAATTCTCGACGTATGTCGTGTTCTGTATCTCGCCACCTAATTCGGGCGCAATCAGGGCGAACTTTATCTCTTTTCGCGCAGCGTATATCGCGGCTGTAATTCCGGCAAGTCCTCCTCCGACAATTATTAGATCGTACATGTTCATTCCTCTTGTGTTTTGGTATAAAAAGGTTTTGAAGTTGTTGTCAGCTATCGAACTCTTTGTCCCGCTTTTATAAGAGTAGACTCGATTCAACATCAATGAAACAAATTATATGAACCCGACAATAACTAACGGTAGTGATGTAGAAGCCACATTCGTTTATATAGCTATTGAAGAAGTGAATTTTGCGGCAATAGAAAGGCACTACTGATATTCTTTAAGCTCTCGTATCAATCTCTTTCTTGACTTTTTCCATTCGCCTGCAAATAACCCATAGAGCACTGAATCATGTATTTTTCCTGTGGATTTTGCTATGATACTCTTTCGCTTGAGACCCTCTTTTTTGAATCCGAGCTTCACCTGCATCCCGTTCGATGCCTTGTTCTCGATGTATGCCTCTGCTTCGATCTTTCTTAGCTTCAATCTATAGAACGCGAAATCTAGGACGGCTACCTTCGCCTCTTTGATGTATCCTTTTCTCCAGTATTTCTTTGCTATCCACGCGCCCGTGTTTGCCTTCCTGTCCTGAAAGTTTATGTTGTGAACGTCAGTTACGCCTATAATTTTTTTCTCCGATTTCAATTCTATGAAGAATGTATATGTCGTTCTGCTCTTCTTACTCCATCTTTTCAGTGAGTGCTTGATGAACCATACGGCGTCCTTCTTATGGTAAGGATACGGAACGACGCTAAGATATCTAGACACATCTAAGTCTTTAGCCCCTTCGAGGATATCTTTCCAGTCCGAAAGTTGCGGCTTTCTTAGTATCAGCCTTTTCGTCTCAAGTATCATAGATATAGTGATACGGTTTAGGTTTAAAAATATATCTTATCACGGGTCAGAAGAAATCCCATTTAATTAGGCACATTTAAAAATAGCGCTGATTTACTACTTATTAGAGTAATCTAGAGGTATTAAACATGAAAGGAAAAGTAAAATTTTTTAATGACGGAAAGAGATTCGGTTTCATCGCAGGAGAGGATGGCAAAGAGTATTTTGTACACGCATCCGGTCTTGAAGCGGGAGTCTCAATCACAGAGAACGATGCTGTAGAATTCGACACTGAGCAGGGCGACAAAGGCTTGAAAGCAGTGCACGTAAAGAGATCAACAGACACAACACAAGAATAAACTAATTCTTTTGTTTTTATTTTTATTATTAGGCGAAGCTATAGAATTATCTTCCAGTTGAACCTATCCTATCAGTATTCTGATGTATGTATGACGATACAACATATACTGACGATGTCGCGGCGACTGAACCCGCAATCATGAAGGCAAGTCCGACCTTTTTAGCGGTCGTAGATTTTTCTGAAAGCCAGAACTCGAATTCTAAAGATTTCTCATGAATATATTTTTGAACAGTGTTTGATGATTCTTTAGGGATTCCCCTCTTCGTTCGTGATTCTTGTATAGTCTGGTATCCCATAAGGTCTTTTGCTACGTCCATTATGTATAACATCGGTTTCATTAACAGCATGTTGAGCGCAGATCCTATAATCGTGGCCCCGGCCATCTTCCATCCATTCTTCTCCCCGCCTACGAAATAATAGTATGTTGGATTGAGTGTTGCCGTCATGATTAATGCGTATAGTTTATCATGCATCTCTGTTCGTTTCTGTGTCGAACGCTCCGTCACGCCAACGATTCCATGGTATATTTTTCTGCCGAATAATAACGTAGGTATCTCGATGCATGACACCGGAACGGCTGCGACTCTAGAAACTATCGATACGAGATCTGACATCTGCGATGCCTTCTCAGAAATTGCCTTTATAGGACTCAATACTATCAATGATGCGGTACTTGAGGGGAATTCATCTCTAATCGTTTGTCCATAGTTCTTAACAAGATCCGTTAACATAACTACTTCAAAGTAAGGAATTGTTTATAAATATTATCTATAGAATGAGGATATTATTTCTCGAGACGCAGTGTGAAATCTCCAATGCGTTTATCATAAGACTTGAATGGTTTTTCGATTAATTTTATTCTAATCTTATTTTTTAATACATAGAAATCCTTGTGTTTCTCAATGATGTCGTAATTTTTTAGGGCGCTTAATGCTTTTTTGATATCTGGAACGAGTATTTTCATTACGTGATCAATTATTGGGGTTCCATTTTCGAAATATCTTTTGTAATCGCCCGTTATTGAATAATCCTTGAGAGTTTTTGCGATGTATTTAACATATCGATGTGACTGCGAAAAGGACTTTGTAAAGCCGACATACGCCCTTAACGGCTTATGTGCTCTCATTAACGCTATTATGGTATGCCATCCATCGTATACTATGTATTTATTTTTTTCAGTGCTTATTGCAATTATCCTGGGAAGCGTGTCTGCTTTTTGCAGTTTGATGATTGCCTTCTTATGTTTCTTATCAATCTCTGAAAATTTGATGTCTATAGGTCTTCGATATAGCATTCCCTCATTCTCGTATAACGTCCAATATACTGTGTTGATGCAATCTTTTGGTCGGAGAGTCATCTCTTTCCAATGCATATGTTTAAATTCATGAAAATATGATTTAGCGTAGTTAGGAATCTTATTCCTTCTCTTTAAACGTACTTCGAATGAATATTTAGAATCAACGTTAAGCCTTGCAAGAAGATACTTAGGAATGTCCATACTAAAAAATAATTATTATAGAATAAAAATGTTATGTTTAGTCGATTTTCAAGGCTTTCATTATCTTGTCAAGTTTTTTATTGATTCTTTCTAAGTCGTCGTTTGAAGCTTCTTGCTCGAACCTGTTTGGGGCTCTATCGAAACTTTTTCCGCCTTCTGATCCTGCTCCTTCTCTAAAGCAGCTTCTGCAATATATTGGTTTATTTCCTGTTGGTTTGAATGGTACATCGCAGTCTCTGCCGCACTTGTCGCATACTGCATGGTGCAATTCGAAGCTTGAACCTGCTGAACTTTTAGGTCTATCCCTTCGTTCAAAGTCCTTCTTTCCGAATCTTTGGCCGCCGTCTCTTCGATCTTCTGAACGTGCTGAGCCTCTCTTGCCGAACTTGTTACCCTTATAATCCTTCATACTCTTAGAAATAAGTATTTATTTATAATGGTGATGAAAAAGATATCGAGTTATGATCTAGCCGAATTCTGGCTTTACTCTAGCCTTATTTTTCTTGATTTTTGACCAATTTTTTATCGTCAACGACTTAGTCGAGTAGGACCAGGTTTTTTGCTGTTTTTGTTCTTAAATCTATGTAGAATATGGCCAGTTTTCACCTAATATAGTATTCTTTCTCACATCCTCACAGGACAACCTCGCGTAGCGTATTTAAATGTACCAATTACTTTAAAAACATGGACACCGTCACCTTAATCACAGAGGAATACATGAAGAAAGAGACCGTGAATTATTTGAAGGACTTCCAGCCTAGATTATATCAGGAAAGCATCTTCAATACATGCACAAAGTCTAATACATTAGTCGTCCTCCCTACAGGCGTTGGAAAGACAGCAATCTTTCTTATGATGGCAGCATACAGATTAAACCTTTACCCAAAATCAAAGATACTATTATTAGGGCCTACAAGACCCCTCATAGAACAGTACTTTCAGGTCTTCGAAAAACATTTCGATATAGTGCCGAGTAAAGTTGCAATATTTACGGGATTTGTCTCGCCAGAAAAGAGGGCGGAGTTGTGGAAAACCTCTCAAATCATATTCTCGACACCTCAGGGCCTTGAAAATGATATACTTTCAAACAAGATAGACATCTCTGATATCTCACTTCTAGGATTTGATGAATCACATAGGGCGACAGGAGAGTATTCGTATAATTTTATAGCAAAACAGTATATGAAACGTGCTCTTCATCCAAGAATTCTCGCACTCACAGCAAGTCCTGGCACAGATCATGAATCAATAAATCAAGTAAAAGCAAATTTATTCATAGAAAAAATTGAAGTTAGAACTACATCAGATGAAGATGTCAAACCATATGTAAAAGATGTTGACATAAAGAAAATATTTGTTGAACTTCCAGATGAATTCTTACAAATAAAGAAGTATCTTGATGCGTGTTACAAATCAAAGATGGTTGAATTAAGAAATCTCGGATTCACAACAGAAAGCGCGCACTATTCAAAAAAGAACATCCTTGGCATGCAGGCAGAGATTCATGCAAGAATTGCGGGCGGGGAGAAGGATTATGAAACACTCAGAGCTATGTCGATTCTTGCCGAGGTCATTAAAGTTCATCACGCAATCGAGCTAATTGAAACTCAAGGTCTAGATTCGTTAAAGCAGTACATGGATAAATTAGGATTAGAAGCGCGAGCAAGTAAAAGCAAGGCGAGTATAAACCTCGTCAAGGATATCAATTTCCGCTCTGCACAAATAAAGACTGAATCAATAAACGGTAAATTCGAGCATCCAAAATTCAATAAGTTAAAGGAGATAATCATAGAAGAATTAGACTCAAACAATCCGGAAAATTTAACAAAAAAGATTATTATCTTTTCGCAATATCGTGATGCGGGAAGCAAAATAACAAAAGAACTCACTTCTTTAGGATTTAAAACAAAGTTATTCGTTGGTCAGGCAAAAAAGAAGGATACGGGACTTAGTCAAAAACAACAAAAGGAAATGCTCAAAGAATTTTCAAACAGCGACTTCAACGTCTTAGTTTCAAGCTCTGTTGGGGAAGAAGGACTAGACATCCCTCAGGTTGACTTGGTCATCTTCTACGAGCCAGTCCCGAGCGCAATCAGAAAGATTCAGCGTAGTGGAAGAACAGGAAGGTTAGATGATGGAAGAATAATAATGTTAATCACAAAAGACACTGTTGATGAAGTATATTATCATGTTGCACGAAATAAAGAGAAGAGAATGTACAGAACTATCAGCGAAATGAATAAGATGCACAACGCTCCGACAGAAATCAAGAATGATAAGAGTCTCAAGACGTTAATGGATTTCGAAACTAAACCGGAAGAGGAACAAAAACAATCAACAAAACTTAAGATAATCGCAGATTATAGAGAGAAGGGTTCAGGA
Source organism: uncultured Methanosarcinales archaeon (assembly GCA_964522135.1). GTDB lineage: Archaea > Nanobdellota > Nanobdellia > Woesearchaeales > UBA9642 > UBA9642. The sequence continues at coordinate 7,817 of CAZFVG010000007.1, forward strand.
GTTCTTAAGGAATTGATAGACAAGGTAGATTTAAGTCTGGAAAAGTTAGACATAGGCGACTATTTGCTCAGCTCGAGAGTCATCGTCGAATACAAAACTGTTCAGGATTTTGTCGATTCAATAATTGATGGACGATTGCTCGGACAATTAAAACAATTGAAACAATATGAAAGACCGTTAATCATCGTTGAGGGAACAGAAGATATTTACAGCGTTAGAAGAATCCATCCAAACGCGATCAGAGGAATGATTGCAACAATCACAGTCTCATACGGAATTCCATTAATCCAGACAAAAACATCGAGAGACACTGCAGAATACCTTATTGCAATAGCTAAAAGAGAACAAGAGGAAGGAAAGAGCGAGGTAACGTATCATTATGGTAAACCATTGACAACTAAAGAGCAGCAGGAATATTTCATAAGCGCCCTTCCAAACATCGGCATGGGTGGAGCCGTGCCATTACTAAAGCATTTCAAATCAGTAAAAAACATCATAAACGCAACAGAAGAAGAACTAAAAGATGTAGACTTAATAGGCCAAAAGAAATCCAAAGCCCTAAAAGATATATTCGACGAAGAATACAGGGATTAATGCTGTGCCATCACAAATAATCTATTCTTCATGAATATATGATCTGGTAGTGGATTGAGTTCGTTGATTCTCCAAAATCCGGCTTCTTTTAGCATCTCAAATAATTTTTCTCGCGTAGGTGCTGTCTGCTTGACCTCTACAACATACCTCTTCGAGTTTTCATAAGTTTCCCAAGGTCTTTCTTCAGCACGCCACGGATTGATACCGTTCAATTTCTGAACTAAATTCTTCACCACACCTTTTTTCGGAGTGTCATATTTGAAAACCTGCATATACAATTTCCTTGTCACGAAACCGTCCTTTCGCTCTATATCACTGGAACCAACTTGCACATATGTCATATTTGGTTTTATGATTACTTCGGGATAGTTCCAATCTTTAATTATCCTTTTTTGAGTGTTCATATCAAACAACAATAGTCCGTTAGGCATTCCATAATTATCAAACGAAGAACAGATGTGCTTGAATATCACAGGCCAATCCTTAGCCTCGAAGTGGTTTATCACATCGAGATTCATCGTCGTTACATTATTCATAGGCAGAGTAGTGTAAGCGGCACGACTTGTATAATAATTTATATTTCTGAATTCTGCTGATAAGGATTTTGCCCTTTCTATCTGACCGATTGAACAGTCTATCCCAGTAAATTTTACGTTAGGCAGATATTTAGATGCTGCCCTAATGAATGCTCCCGAACCACAGCCAATATCAAGCATGCTAAAAGTTCCTCCTCCACAAAAGAGCGGCCAATAAGATTTCGCCAGAAGCTTTCCCATATCATTTCCCATTATCTCATCATAGACAGCAGAGAATTGATCGTAGTCATTGATTCTCCTATCAACAACTCTTTTATCTATACTGTCCTCTTCGAAACTGCAAAAATCTGAATTATAATCTCTAAAATTATCCATTTTAAACTCAAAATTCTTTTCCTATACCTATATTGATGCAATAACTATTCTTGAATGCATTATTGAAATTATTGCTTAACATCCATTGCTTGTATAATCTTGCTGTAAGCGTCATGTCAGAAAATTTTATGGCACCATCAACGCTAACAGATACGTGTGAGAATCCTGAACTCTGTGTAAAATATCTATCATTATAGACTAGTTGGGTAGAGGCTGCGACATTGATCTTATCATCTATCGGGATAGCATCAATTAAATTGATTTTATTGATAAAACCATTGTCGCTACCTGCCCCGCCGAATTTAGCAAGATAATTGCTAAGAGTTATTCCAGAGATATTTTTGGATAGAATAATTCCAGATTCGTTCATATCATTTATCTGCGAGTTTGGAAAGATGAAATATCCAGCATATCCAGATAATGTTATATCGTCAAGAGTTGTTATTGGACCAGATAAGTTTAAATCCAGCTCACGAACATTATTTTTCTTCAGATTATAATCAGTCCATGCATTAAGAGCATAGCCGTTCTTCTTGAATCCGAATCTTGACTGGAACATAGGATCATCCGATGGTGTGAAACCCGATATTATTGAGTTGTTCTGGAGGGATGTATTGAGCGTCCCGACTGTCTGGGCACTTGCAGTCATACCGAGCGCAAATATTAAAGGCAATAAAATCTTTTTCATAACAACTGAAGAGTGATAACTATATTTAAATATTTCTCCCCCCTTAATGGAGGAAAATACAAAGAAATAAATATCAGAGAGAATAACATCATATTATGCGAGAATTATTGGTGAAGATTGGATTGACGCCGGGAGAAGCCGAAGTATATGAAGTTCTTGTAGGGATTGGTCTATGCAGTGCTGGAACAATCGTCAAGAAAGCCAGCATAGCAAGTTCGAAAGTATATGACGTCCTCCAACGGTTAATCAACAAGGGATTAGCGAGTTATATTGTAAAGAACGGTGTAAAGTATTATGACGCAACCCCTCCAGAGAGATTGATTGATTTTCTTGAGGAGAAAAGAGAGAGCATTAAAGATGTCGAGAAAGAAATTGAGAAAATAATCCCTTCGATAAGACTGAAAAGAAGTTCTGTCAAGGAAGAGAACAAAGTCGTAGTATACAACGGAGTAGAAGGGGCAAAAATTGTTTTAAAAGAGACAATCGACGCCGGAAGAAAAGGCGCAGAATTATGCGGTTATGGAACGGACGAAGACCCATACAAAGATTTTCTCCCTGCAGCGATACAAGAGCATTTTAGGGATCAGATAAAATACAACGTTAAATGGAAATTATTGTTCACAAAAGGAAGATGGCAGTCGCCTAATCCTAGAGGAGAGGTGCGATACTTGCCGAAAGGGTTCAACCTTCCTGTAAGGACGATGATATATGGAAACAAAATCGCAATAGTTGATTTCAGTTCACCAATCACGACAATAATAATCGAAAATAAAGGCGTTGCGCAAAGCTACAAAAGACATTTTGATTTCTTATGGAAGATAGCAAAGCCGTAGATAGATTGATAAAACAATAAATTCTTCTAAAATTCATGGGAGAAACAGACAGTAAGAAGGCTAGCCTTCTTGAGATAATGGCTGCAGGAGCATTTACTGATATGGGGGTCGTTCCAGGAATATACTCTCAAGTAAAACCTATAACTTGGCACAACATAAATCAATATTTTATGGCTTCAGGTCAAGACACATTATATGCCGGAATATATCTCGGTATCGCGGCGACTCTTCTAGTCGCAGTATACATTGCCGGAAAGAAATAATTTACTTCTTTGTAATCTTTCTGTAAATCTCATTCACTTCTTTGTAAATCTTAGAATTCTCAATAGGTCCAGTACAATCTTCGTCGTTATTTATCAAAAAATCTGCATGGACAAGACACATTGCGACCTGCTGGCCGTCAAGAGGTTCATTGAATCCTCTATCGCGCGCATCATCTATAACAAAACGGTCGTGGTCTATCAAATCAGAATCTACGTTTCTCTTCCGAACGCGATGCCATCTGACCTCGAATGGCGCATCGACACCTATCAGGAAAAAGTTTACTCGTTCGCGCAAGTAATCCGCCTCGCTCATGTTCCTTAGGCTTTCAATGACGAGTGGTGCATTATAAGAATGGAACTTGTCAAGCGCTCTCTGCATCCAGTATCCTGAGCCGAATTCTTTTCTTCGGGCGTTCCCCATATCCTGCATGCTCTTTCTTGTTACAGGAATATTTTCTTTCGCAAGCTCCTCTTTAATCAAGTCTCTTATAGATACGTGATGGAATCCTTTGGATTTAAGAATATCTGTAACGATGCCTTTTCCTGAAAGGAGCGTTCCTGTTATTCCGATGACTAATTTATTTTTATCCATAACTCACAATCATCAATATTTCTTTGCTGCAAGCCTTACGTCTTCAGCCTTAATAGTCCTTCTTCCGGCATGAACAGAAAACTCGGCTGCAACTTTTGCAAGCTCTGTCGCTTTCTCCTCGAGCCATTCACGTAGGGCTTCCTTTGCAGGCTCGCTCACACGAATATCAGCTGCCCCCTTCTTCAACAATCGCTCCATAGGAGCGAGCGGCAATATCTTATCCATAATAATCACCTATCCCTTATCTAAAAAATATAAAAAAAATAATATCAGTTTATAGCCACGCGCCAAGTATCGCTCCTATTATTAGAAACGATATCAAGTCATGGAACAACGCAATCCAGAAGAGTTTTGCAGACTTATCCTGCCATATCATCTCTCCAAGGCTCTTCATGAGGCTGAGTCCAATCCATACGACAAGCGCAACGAGTACGCCGCCTGCAAATGTCGCGTTATCTGTTGATACTATGAACATTCCGAGTACGTATGTTGTGATGAACATTGTGATAAATCCCGCAATCATTGAAAGTGCTGGACTATTATTTTTGCTTGGCTTGACAAGCTTCATCCATATCCCACCAAACACTGTTTTAGAATACCAAAGCCATCCGAACAAGAACGCAACGATGGTCGCTACAAGTACAGCCCAAAAGTTTATAGCATATATCATTAATACCACCCCACAAACTCCATGCGTAGCAGGGTATATAAATATTTTGGAATATTCCAGAACGCAACCATCACTGCGTAGCAATATCGCAAAACATATAAATGTCCTACACCAATAACTTTCTATGCCACGAAAACCGATGTTTGTAGGAAAATTCTATGAAGCGACAGAGCAAGCGCTCGATAAGCAGATGGCAGAATGCTTTGAGGGAAAGAACGGACCTGGAGCGCTTCCCTTATTGAAACGTACAGGACACATCAAAGCAATCATAGCGCCACATGCAGGATACCAATACTCGGGGCCATGCGCGGCGTGGTCATATAAAGAGATAGCCGAATCAGAGTTCGCAGATGTATACGTTATAATCGGACCGAACCATTATAGCAAGGCAAACGCTATATCGATGGATGGCTTTGAGACGCCATTCGGAATAGTGCGCGTCGATCAAGAATTCGCAAAATCATTGCTTGAAAAGAACCAAGACATAAAGATAGATGAAGCTGCACATGCGGCAGAGCATAGCATCGAAGCGCAATTACCGTTCCTTCAATTTGCAACAAAAGATATCATTCACGGTTTGAAAATTGTTCCAATAATACTTGGAGAGATAGATTACAACAAGCTCGGACTCGACCTCAAAGAAACAATACTTGAGAGCGGAAAAAACGTCGTAATAATAGCAAGTTCAGACTTCACCCACTACGGACATAGTTATCATTACGTGCCGTTCAGCACAGACGTACAAAAAAACATATACGCTATAGACAGAAAATTCATAGATTTCATAGAAGCTCACGAGGCAGACAAGTTCATGAACTATCTTGATGAGACACAAGGAACGATATGCGGCGCGTATGCTATCTCAACATTGCTCAAGGCCATTGGAAAGTCAAAGGTCGAGCTTCTCGATTATTATACATCAGCAGATCTAGAAAAAGACAGTCTTCCAGAGAGCAAGCAGTACAAGAATTCTGTAAGCTATGCCGCGATAGTGTTTAGATAGAAGTCTGATAGCGAATTTCTTCTAGGCGCAAGCTATATTACTTCCGTTGGAGGCTCTTCATTATGTAAGATTCTTTGTGGATGTTCTCTTTAGATATCCCTAATGCCATCAATCCGGATATTATCTCGTTCATCATCTTATCAGGACCACATATATAATAATCATAATCCATAAACTCATGAACGCTCTTTATATCATCAACGCTGAATCGTTCACAATCCAATTCTTTAGTAAAATATAATTTTACGTGGATGTTGTCTATATTTAGGCTCTCAAGTTCATGCTTCAAGGTCATATCCTCTGCTTTTTGTGAAGAATAATAGAAGTATATCTCATCAAAATTTTTTGTATAGATAAGATTTAGAAGCATGCTATAAAGTGGAACGACGCCGATGCCTCCTGAGATGAACATCAACTTCTTCTTGCCGTGCAGGATAAATTTTCCAAAGGGGCCGTATACAAATATCTCGTCACCCATGTTCATCAATGAAAGTTTTTTTGTGAAAGCGCCAGCAATCTTTACAAGGAGAGTTATAGTTTTTGACATCGCATCATATCTTACGACAGAGTACGCGCGCCTATCCTGCGATCTATCTTCAAACGATACCATGACATACTGACCTGGCAGAACTCTCATAGGAGCATCTAGCTTTATTGTGAACTCTTTTATTTCACGTGCCGAATTCCGTACTGATATTATCTGACCTAACATAAGAATTATCGCCTATTCACTCATCCTATCTTTTTAACTTTGATTTCTTTGAAGAGTTCTTTGCAATAGATGCTGGTTTCTTATGTGAAACCTCTTTTTCTTTTGAAGGCTTCTTCTTTACAAGAACAGGATCTGAATCATCTGAACCTATAGGGCTGTATAGTATGTTGAATAATTCTGTAAGATTTATCTCTATTACAGCAACAGGCATCTCTATCGTCCAATTGGCAAGCACCTGCGGATGGATCTCTCCGATATATGCAACCTTGTGCGTATTGACGATGACGCGTGCAACCCTTCCCTTGATGAATGATGCGTGATCATTGTCTGTTAGATCGTATTTAAGTTCGAGAGCATCTGTCAAGACCTCGAGTATCTGTTTTATCTTTGTGAAGTTCGCTTCGCTGCCGCATAATGCAATCGCTAATCGTTCAGTCTCGTGGACTCCAGTGTCATAACTGTTGTCTGATCGAAAGACTGTTCCTATCTCAAATATATTCTGCGGATAATCATGCTGTTTGTTGTACCTTAACGTCTCAAGAAGGCTCGGAGTTATCCATGACCTTAATGAATCGTAATCCTGATTCAGGCTATTCTCGAGTTCCACTAAGTCTATATTATGATTCATGAGTTTGGTCTGAGAATTCTTGCTCGTTAGATGATAATTCTTTACCTCGATCAATCCAAGACCTATGAGTATGTCCCGCAATTTGTTCATGAAACTCGCCATCGGTCTCTCTTCTGATACTGTGAAGAATTCTGATAATGTCCCTGTGAAATTCTCATAACCATATGCAATCGCAATATCTTCTACGAGGTCTATGGGATGAAGTATGTCTGATCGATAATTTGGCACGAGAACTTTCTTGCCCTTATAATCGTGACCCATTCGTGCAAGAAGCTTCTTCATGTCAGGCTCCTTGAGTTCAAGCCCTAAGATCTTATTAGCGTAATCAGGCTCGAGCTTCATCTCTCTTCCGTCAAGTTCTGGCGTAACGTATTTCTTGTCAGGATATTTCAATTCGACACTATATATTTGTCCTCCCATATCTGCGAGCGCCGTAACTATCATGTTAAGACATGTGCGTAGGTAATCGAATTCGAATCCTGAACACTCGACGAAGACGTCCCGAGTGGTTATCGATATCTTTCCGACATTGTTGCTGTTTATTATTGGAGGCATGCTCATGAAATTTTGTTTGGAATCGATGAATACGGGATATTTATCTTTGCCCTCTAGTAGATAACCGTACTCTCTTCCTGTAGGATGGATTGCAAGTATCTGTGAACCGGTAAGTTCTTTGTTCAAATCTAGTGGCTTGAATCTTATCTCTTCAGGCTTGAGCGCCGTATACAGAATAGGCGGCTTGATATGCTCTAGTGGATAGATGCCTATCGCAACCTTCTTTCTGTTCCTGCCATATGTGACGTGAAGCTTCTCTTGTATCTGAATTATCTCTTTTATCTTCTCATCGGAGAGTTTGAGTCCTTTCACGACGGCGCATGCCGTGTAAGGTCGTATATTCTTTACAGATTTATCGATTATTACCTTGACATTTCCTTTCTTGACATCGTATTTTCTGAATCCTGGTTTTATATCCATAAATGATCTTAACGCGCGTGCAAGTCCCTGCTCTGAAAGCAAATCTGGCCTGTTAGGAAATATCTCTACAGCGACCTCTAACTCATCTATCTTTTCGCAATTCGCCCCAAGATAGTTTATCCTGTTAGCAAGCTGTTCATCACTGACCTTCTTCCCTAATGATTCCATCAATGATTGCTTGTTGAATTTTACCGTTGGCATTTTTCCCTCGTAGTTATTGTTTGATTAATATTTTATTTATTTTCATCGATTGATATTATGAAATTTAATCCATTATCTTTCTTTTAAAACCTTCAGGTTTTTTTTCAGTATATTCCTCAACATCACATGCCGTGGCTCTCATCCTATCTAACAACAGGCTTATGTTTCGGCCATACATGTTTTCAAAGAGTTGCTGCATTGTGGTGCTGTCTTCATTGAGTGGATCGTGTTTTGCAATACTGAAGGTTCCGCCTAGGTTTTCGCCTTCATAATATTTTCCTTCGCATCCATCTGCGTTTCCTCTACCAAAATATCTGAAGGATTTTCTAGAGGCGCTAATTCTAAACGGTTGCAAGTACTTTTTCGTCAATGATATATCGGTTATTATATTTCCTGCAGTTATTATCTGCCCACGCCCCGTGGCTATGCCTTCTGAATCTTGTATGATGCACATGACGCGGCATATATCGTCAACGTGTAGGACGCCAAGGGCAAACGTATCCGATCTTCCATATGATGTTGTCCTTGAACCGGTGTAATCGGGTTTTACTAGTTTCTCTTTTACAGATTCTGGAGTCAATAATGGAAGTATGAGTCCTGAGCTCTCCCCGAAGTCGTTGCTGAAATCTTCATTGATTAAAGTCACAAGATCGTCATGAGCCATCTGTACTATCTGTTCGCGGGAATGTTGCATAACTTTCACATCCCCTTTATCTTTCCGCTTATCTCTTTAATATGCGCATCTATCGTGAACATGCCGATTACGCCGACAATGATCATGACGACAGACACTATGAATAGTTGGAAATTATAGCTGTAAATATTTACTATGTAGAGTATCGCTCCAAGCAATGCCAAGGCAATGACCCCGAACATGAACGTTAACTGCTTATTGTATGCCAGCTCGAGTCGTTTCAGCTCGAACACTTTCTTGTCATCCATTAAGTTCTCCCTAACCCCTCTTTACTTCTCTTCTAAACGTAATCTGATGCCACCGACTAATTTTGCGAACACGTTGTAAAATATCGATACAAAAAATCCCGATACGACACCGGCAAAGGCGTATAGTACTGCCATCGCAAGGATACTCCAATATCCGAAAGTTTGCCATAACATTGCAGGGCTACCAGTACTCGTGACTACACCCGTAAATCTATCTATAGCATATATAACTCCGAGTATCAATCCTGCAAGCGCGTAAACTAGTGTCAAAACCTTTACAGCTGACCAAGCGTCTATGCTTTGTATGATAAATGTTTTTGATTGATTTGTCTTTACCATTTTATCTCCCTAACATCTCTTTTTACTGTGGTTGTAATAACCATTTCTTCATTGAGCGCAACTGCTTCAAGTCATTCCTGTTGAAATCTCGTAAGTCTGAAATCTTGTAATATGGGACTGCGACGCGTCCAAGTCCTAATCCCCACGCAAGTACCGGACATTCAAATCCTAGTAATGTCTTTGTAACTTCCGGCCTGAATATCCCCGCTCCGCCAAGCTCTATCCATTGCTGTTTTTCTGGACTATAAACAACAACCTCTGCGCTTGGTTCAGTGTATGGGAAATGTGATGGTCTTATCATGACTTTTGTATATCCCATCTTTTTGAAAAATTCTGAAAGGTAACCTTTGAGATCGTTGAGTGTAGCATTCGGATCGACTACGATGCCATCTACTTGATAGAATTCGAATAGATGGTTCCAGTCTACAGATTCGTTCCTGAATACTTTTCCTACAGCAAAGAATTTTGCAGGCAGATCCTCTTTCTTCAATTTTGATAACGTATGAGCGGATAATACTGTCGTGTGTGTCCTTAGCAAAAGCTCTTTTGCCTTCTCTTCGCTCCATTCATATCCCCATCCCGCGCTTCCTGTGTCGCCGCCATTCTCATGTACAGCCTTTACTCTTTTCAATAATACGGGGTCAACGTTTCCCTTTGCTGGTTTCTTTAGATAGAATGTGTCTTGCATCTCTCGTGCAGGATGATCTTGAGGTACGAATAATGCGTCAAGGTCCCAGAACGCAGTCTGGACCATCTGACCGTGCATCTCTTTGAATCCTAAGTTAAGCCATATCGATTTTATGTAATCGATGGCCTCGTTCTCGAAATGTTTCTTTCCGTATGTGGTTCTAGGGACTGGAAATTTTAGATCGTATGCCCTGAACTCTTTGCCAGACCATGACTTACTCTTTATCATCTCTGGCGTCAATGAATCTATTACATCCTTGTTCAAGTTCTCGGCATCCTGTGTCAACTGATGCCCTAGCGCTGTAAGCGTTGCGGTCTTTACCTTGTCGAGTTCGACTATCAATATATCTTTTCGCTTGTTCAATTCGTTGAACGCAAATAAATCTTCAGACGATAATGATTTAGGATCCATAGGAAAGGGTCTTTTCAGGAACGATTCTTCTAAAGTTTCTTTCTTGAGTATGTTTCTGCCGACATCAGTTAGTGATACAAGTACATCGTTCCCTTTTTTTGAGATATTTATCGCGTTACGTCTCTTCAATATTCCGAGTGATACAGAAACTTCTTCTTTTGAAAGTTTTGAGACTCTGCCGATGTCTTTTATTGACATCTCCCTGTTTAATGAATTAAGAAATATTCTTTCTGGAAGGCCCTGCTTGAGATAGAGCTTGCCGTTTTTTCCAAGCGAGACGAGCTGTTTTGAGTCCTCTTTTATGTCAATCAATTGCTTGTTTTTAAGCCATTGAAGCGCCCTATTGATTTCTATCTCTTTAAGGCCAGAATAATGCACTAAATCAGGAAAGGAGCTATATTTAGTCAGGAAAGGTAATAATTTTCGTTCTAATGGGCTTAATGACCCTGAAATCTTAGCTAAATCCAATCTAATGACCCCCAAATCTAGTGTTTTAATACATAAGATGTATATAAACCTATCTATTGCTTTTAAACCATTCTTCGAGGACAAAAAATAAATCTATACATAAATAATCACTCTAAAGTAGTTAAGATAGTAAAGTATTTAAACATAAGAATACAGACGAGAACATGATGGAAACTAAAAAAAACGTAAAATGAGCCCTAAAGAAAAAAAGGATCTTGAAAAATTACTGGTCGAAGAAGAGGCTGAAGAAAATCGCGCACTAGATGAGATTAATGCCACAAATGAGAGGATTAGAAAGAATGCCTTCAGGATAAGCAAATTAGGAGCAATAATAAAATCAGTCAATATGAGTGATATTACAGAATATGAGAAACAACATTCTGAAATATACGACAAAGCATATGTCGGATATAACATATCCCGATTATCCAATAACCTTTCTACAACTAAAGTGTTAAGGACGTATATAGACCCGAAGAAACATAAACGGATATTTAAAGAAATAGTTCATGGAAGAAGGACACATAGAGGCATGAGACACGAACATGTGGAATTTGTTAGAGATTATCTGGATCTTAGACCGAAACATCGCGAATATCTTTATGAGGTATCACAACAAACTAGTATGCCAGGAAGGATAAATGAATACAAAGCGCTAAAAATTCTATTCAATAATGCTGTAATAAAAAAACAGATAAGAGAAAATGAAGGTCTGCCAAAATCCTATCCTGGACTTATTGGTCTAACGATTAGTTCGGAGAAAATTCTGAGCCCAGAATTAAGAGATGACATTCTTGATATGTATCGACAATTAAGGGGAGAACCAACCCAAAGATTCACTTGGCCAGACAAGGGAGAACTTAAATCACTACTTCATACAAAGGAGTACATAAATTTCCAAAAATTGTTAGAGATGAGCGCATTAAACAAAAAGAAATCATTTGAAGAGGTTGTGGACGTATATTTTTCTGAATTGAGAAGAACCAAATGGGTGAACAACCAAAGTACTGGACTCTTAATGGAATTGCTCGATTATGTCGATAAAAAAAGAAGTACGTTATCCAGAAAACTTAAGCTAAAAGGGAACAGTATCTCAAGAGACAAATCAGAAGCATATAACACACTGTTCCATAGATATACCGGGATACTCTTTGATTTGACAAGTGGAAAAGATAGGGGGTTGGAATTCGGATACAATAGATACTTCTTAGATGATCTGTTCGATATAAGTGGCTCGTGTTTGGGAGTTTATGGAAATCAGAGAACGGCAAGTTTATGCTATCTATTGGATAAATCGATGCACATTACTCATATAAATATGTCTAGTAGACAATCAAGAGGCATCGGATTCACATCCATAATGAAAAACATATTATTCCAAGGCAAAACTGAAAAGGGATCAAGAGTAATGGTTCTGGATGGCAGCATACTGTCAGAAGAATTATCTGAAAAGAAACAAGAGTTCTTTAGACTGAATTACGAAGGGATATTGACGTTAACACAAAGACAAGGAATACGCCGATTATTAATAAACACATCTCATAGTAGAGCACAGCAATCAACGCACGAATTTGTGAGATATATCGCAGAGAGTTGCGGTATGAGACTAAACACGGACTATACTTATCCCAAAGTCGAAAATATACGTGAATTTCAACTAAATCTCGCAAATCATTCATCAGAAAAAGATTTTAGATTCACACATTATGTGGAAAAACCTACGATAAATAAAAATATAACAACCAGAATATCAAACGGAAACTATCATGGAGAACAATTCCTCGATAGTTTCTGGGCATGGGAAAAGTATTCAAATCC